>JBFYKH010000013.1:0-10402 GCA_041306075.1 Candidatus Altarchaeota archaeon | reverse complement strand
CCTCTGAGCGGGTATCGTAATACTACCTCTTGTGATGGGGAAACGGGCATTATCCAAGTGGTTGATGGTGACGCTGCTGGAAAAAAATATAATCTGACTTTGACGCATTGCATCATAGACACCTTCATCCGTGACGGAGAAAATACTAGCTGGATTATCGTAAACGCCTCTCCCGAAGGGCATGGCGTCGACCCCGTGGATTTTAGAACTAAAGAGTATTTAGCTACCAGTAGCGACCCCGTATTGTACATTACATACGAGACAGCTACGACCACGACTACGACTACTACGACCACGACTACTACGACCACGACTACTACGACCACGACCACTACGACTACGACTACGACCACGACTACTACGACCACGACCACTACTACCACGACTACTACGACCACTACTACCACGACTACTACGACCACGACCACGACCACTACTACCACGACTACTACGACCACAACCACTACGACTACTACTACCCTACCGACGCACTACGTGTGCCAGGCTGATGCACTAGTCGGCCCCAGCGGCGAGATGGGTCTTTCCGTCTGCGTTGAAGTTGAGGGGGAAGGGGCGAACGATTGCCTGCCTGCCACTCAGCTTGAGAACTGCAACCACCAGGCCTGCTTGGGCGGAGCAAGACTCGACGGATTGGACGGCTGCCGGTGGGTGCCCGGCGGCTCAAGCCCGGTTGCCGACACCTGCACATTCGCAGACGAGGTTCCGGACTGCAACCACATGGGCTGCATAGCCGGCATCGGCCCACTCGGCGTCTTAGGCCCCCTGGACGGGTGTGGCTGGGTGAACGGCGGCTCAAGCCCGGTCAATGACGTGTGCACTGTGCTGGACCAGGTTCCGGACTGCAACCACCGCGATTGTCTGCCGAACATCCTCGACGCCGGCCTGACAAACGTTTGTGACTGGGCTACGGGCGGGTCAAGCCCTTCTGACGACGTCTGCAACCCACTAAACCACTTCCTCCTAGGTCAAGACGAGTGCAACGCCCTGAACTGCATAGTATATACCCCGGCCGGCGGCAACTGCGACTGGAGGGCCGGAATCGGCGCACCCAACGAGTGCAATACGCCTGCCGGTCCAGACCCGGCGTGCACGGCCCTCTGCTCAGAATGCGCGATAAACAACGTCACGTGCCCGACGACCCCCCAATACTACGGCACGTCCTTCATCATCAACTACTCGCACAACACGTCGAACGAGGCGACTCCGTTTGACATCAGGACTCTCAGGGTCGGGGGCGTCCGCCAAAATTGCGTGTATGACGAGAACGCGCCCGAGCTGTGCATGCCAAAGTACGACGATTTCACCGCTGAGTGCCCCGCAGGCGCAGGGAACTTCGACTACTGGGTGGGTCCGACCCGCTACCGGGCGGCTAACCTGACGTATTCTGTCAGCTGCTACTCCTCAACCACCGTGGCCGAGTCCAACTGCGACAGCACGGACTCTATACAGTTCTGTAATGTCACATGCCTGTACAACGTCTGCGACGAACTGCCGTTGTACTTCAATGTGACCGGTTTCCCGGATAACCTTGAGTTCGGCTGCGACCTCAACCTGTCATATAATATTTCAACCGCCCTGGGCGAGGTCATGTGCGATATTTTCCCGGCACCTTCGGAACCTGTTTCTGGATGCGACATACGGGGTGTGGATGCAGACCCTGACAACGGAGAGATGAGGGGGTGCCCAGACAGCGATACTGGGTGGTCTTGTGTCGCGAACACGGACCTGAGCCACTACACCCTCCACGACCTGCCGGCCGGCAACTGGTACCTGTGGAACGTCTGCTGCGAGGCTACGGGGTTCAAGGCCTGCGGGGAGGACCCGTGGTGGTTCAAGGCGGTGTGCCAGCCGTGAGAGCCTAGAGGAGGCCGTCGTACACGTGGCTTGGGCGGGCGTTCTTCAGCGCGAACCTGATGAGGGACTTCATCCTCCTGTTCAGCCTCTTGTCCGAGAGGCGCCTTATCAAATCCTCCCTGGCCTTGAAGACGGACTCCATCTCGCGGCGGATGCTGGCCTCTATGGTGGCTAGGTTGCGCTCGTACTGCTGCGCCAGCCTATGGGCTTTCGGCCCCCTCAGGTTATGGCTTATGTCGCGTATGAAGGATTCGTTCGCGGTCTTGTAGAGCCTCAGGCGGACGTAGCTGTTGTGGCAGGCGGTGAGCCTGGCGATGGCGTCGTGCACCTCCATCTCCCGGGGGCTAGAGTCCCTCTGGAGCAGGTCCGCGTTCTCGTCCGTCTCCCTGTCGTATCTTCCGCCCAGGTAGTCGTCTATCTCGACCGCGGTCTTGTCGGAGACTATCCTCCTCAGGAGGAGTGAGAGGCGGTATGCGTGGTCCGTCGACATGCTGTAGGCGTCGACGACCCTGACGAAGTAGTCCCTCGAGTCCCAGTCCCGGGGGAGCTTGTGGGTGTAGGAATCCTGGTCCCATTCCACTAGCCCCGCCTCCCTGAGCCTCTTGAGCTGGCGGTTGACTCCTCCCGTGCTCTCGCCGACTCCGAGCTCGCCCCTCAGGCGGTCCTGTATCTCGCTCCTCATGAGGCCGCGGGGGTGGCTTTGGATTATGTACTCGATTATCCTGGATATGGTTTTTCCTTCCCTCAGCCTCCTCATGTCACTGCCGCATAGTCCCGGCTTGATCGGTTAGAATGTGTTGCGTATGCGAATATATCCGCTTCCGGCATGCGTCTGCGGGTTAGGTGGCGGCGTCACTCCAGGTATTCGCCGAGGAATCCGAGCCACTCCCGCCCGTCAACGTCCAGGATTTCGGCGTCCCTCATGACTGCCGGTTTCCCGAGGTCCCTGAGGTTCTTCCCGAAGCCCCTCCTGTCGGCGAGCACGTGGTCGAGCAGGCTGTCTGGGGTCCTGTGCCTCCTCTTGGCGTCCACGACCCATCTGCCCTCCATGACGTAGGGTTTTTCTAGGGCGTATTTTTCGTTGAACTTCTCCTGGTTCACGGGGTCCGCGTCGATGGGGGGGCCGAGCCTGTGGACGAGCTCAGGCAGCTGCCAGTCCTCGAACTCGAAGAGGAGGGCCGACCTGTCGCGTTCGTTCGTCCATATCGCGGACCTGAACACCCTGAACTCGTTCTCCTTGAATTCGGCGGCCACGCTCTTCACGGTCTTCTTCAGCTGCGAGTAGAGGGTGTTCGCGTTAAGCTTCCCGTGGCTGAAGACGACGGCGATGAACCTGCTGCCCCTGGCCTTAAGGGCATCCTTCAGCTCCTTGGCGGTCTTCACGGGTTTCGGGGTGGGGAAGAAGAACTCATCTGAAGGCTTAAGCACGTACTCGTGGGCCTTGAGCTGGAACCTTGCGAGGCACTCCTTGGAGACGGCCGCCGCGACGTTCCTGGTCTTGTCCACGGGGTCCACGACGATGAGCCTGGCGTTGGGGAAGAATTTGGGGAGGGCGGATTGGTCGTCCCACAATCCCTCGATGTCGAGGATGATGGGGGCCCTCCACGCCATCGCCGCCTCAAGGGCCTGGATGAATGAGCCGTAGCGTATGGTCAAAAGCTCGACGAGGTATCCGGAGAACCCCTCGACCTTCGCCTCCGCCCCGTAGACGCCTATGCCGCGCATGAACTGTTTGAGGAGCCTTATCTCGCTGTTCAGCCTGGTTCCCTTTATCCTGGACCTGACGTAGCTTGTGTGCATCGGCGTGCGGTCGACGGCGGACATTATGCCCGCATCCATGTAGCACGGGACTATCTCTATTGCGTGCTCCCCGAGCGCGCCCTTCACGTACGGGTGTTCTGCATAGTCTATCTCGTACTCGACCCCGAGTTTGGTCAGCACGTCCTTGCCTATCCTCAGACCCTCCGTCTCAAGCTCCTGCCTCGTGGTCGAAGCCTTGAACTGTATGAACACGTCCAGGTCCTTGTTCCCGGCCAAGTCGGTGTCCTTCGCGTACGAGCCCACTATCACGGGCTCGACGGGGTAAGGCTTCAGCAGGCCGATGATGCGCTCCAGGAGCCTGGCCTCGGCCTCCCTCTCCCTCGGCGTCGGCGTAATCCTCTCGACTATGGCGTCCAGGTTCACTGCCACACCCCCTCTATCCGGCAGCCGCACTCGGGGCAGGCGCCGGCGCCGATGACGTTCCTTGCGACCGTGAAGCCGCGCCGCTCGATGAGGAGTCCGCCGCAGCCGGGGCAGTACGTGTTCTCGTACCCGCCGTGCGGGACGTTGCCTCCGTAGACGTGCTTTAGGCCGGCCTTCCTGCCTATCTCGACGGCTTCGGCGACGGCCTTCACGTCGGTCGCCGGCAGATGTGTCAGCTTGTAGTCCGGGTGGAACCGGGAGACGTGCCACGGCACGTGCAGGCCGAGCTCCCCGGCGATGAAATCCGCTATCTGCTTCAGCTCGCCTTCCCCGTCGTTCAGGGACGGTATGATGAGCGTCGTCACCTCCACCCACACGCCCCTCCCAACCAGGTCCTTCAGCGTCCGAAGCACCGGCTCAAGGGAGGCCCCGCAGACGTCCCTGTAGAACCCCTCGGTGAAGGCCTTCAGGTCCACGTTGTCCGCGTCCAGGCTGGGGGCCATCGCCCCGACCGCTTCCTCGCTCATGTAGCCGTTGCTCACGAAGACGTTCCTGAGCCCGGCCTCCCTGGCGGCGACTGCCGTGTCGAGGGCGTACTCCATGAAGACGGTCGGCTCCGTGTAGGTGTACGAGACCGATTTGCAGCCGCTCGAGAGCGCGCTGGCCACAATCTCCCCGGGGGACGCGTCCCCCCCGTATATCCGGCCGCCGTCCCTCGGGGCCTGGCTTATCTCCCAGTTCTGGCAGTGCTTGCACCTGAAGTTGCAGCCCACCGCCGACACCGAATATGTTGATGAGCCGGGCAGGAAATGGTAGAGCGGCTTCTTCTCCACGGGGTCCGCGTTCGCGGCGCAGAGCTTCCCGTACGCCAGGGAGTACAGTTTTCCGCCACTGTTCTCCCGGACGCCGCACAGGCCCCGCCCCCCGTCCCGTATCACGCACCCGTGGGCGCAGAGCCTGCAGCGCACACGGCCTTCGCCCGCGCCTTCGTAGAGCATGGCTTCGCGCATCATAAACAGAATGGTAGGCTGGCATTAAAATCAGTCCTCGGGATTTTATGCGGCGGCTCCAATCAATAACCCCGGCATCCGGCTGACAAATGGCTAAAGGCAGAGGCAATGCGTCCAAGCGGATGATTTTCGCGTCCAAGCGGTTAATCGGCGCCCTCCCGAGCCCCTTCCAGGGTCGGGGCCAGGCCGTACTTTTCCACGTCATGTTCCTCCTAGTGCTCGTAATCTCGTACTCGCTCGCCAGCCACCTGACCTACAGCCTCCAGCCCCTCAAATGGATGAACCACTACCAGCTTCAGGCGAACTGCCTGGCCCACGGGAGAATCGGACTGTGCGACGCCGACGGCGCCTACTTGAAGCGGATGCAGGACGCGTCGTACTACAACGGCCGGGTGCAGGCTTACTGGGGGCCGCTGCCGACGCTCATGCCCTACGTCCTCAACAGCCTCCTCGGCCTTGGCGTGTCGGAGTCGGCGCAGGAACTCGCCATAACGTCAGCCACCCTCTACCTCTTCTTTTACGTCCTATACTTCACACTCCATGCGCTCTTCAGGGACAGCGGCCGGGAAACCGTGTTCCGGGCGTCCCTCCTAGGCTTCCTGATGGTCGGATTCTCGAGCTTCTACCTCCATGTGGCCTCGATGAGCATGGTGTGGTTCCTGTCGATATCGTCGGCTCAGCTTTTCATGGTCGCCCATGTCGGGCTCCTGGTCGTATGGCTCTACTACCGCCGCACCAACATGGTGCTCGCGCTCCTCAGCTTGGCCGCGGGCCTCAGCATAATGTGCAAGCAGGCGCTCTTGCCGGCCTACGTTGTGTCCTTGGCTTGCGTGGCCTTGACGCGGTCGGGCGGCGGCCGGGTCGCGTCCGCCCGCTCCCAGATGCTACACCTCCTCCTTCCCCTCATGTCGTCGGTCCTCCTGCTCCTGGCATGGAACTACATACGGTTCGACGACCCCTTCGAACTCGGCGTCGTCTACCAGAACTCGGTGGAGCCGAACCTCAAGGCTTTGCCGGACCCTTCGCGGATAGGCTGCAACCTCAGGAACTACTTCCTGCCCTCCGTCGAAGTGACCGAGGGTGTGCCGGTCCTGGAATTCGCCACCAGCAAATACGGCAAATGCCTGATACACGACTTCAGGTTCCCGTCATTCCCGGTGGCGTTCCCCCTGATGTCCATACTCCTCCTTTCCGTCCCCCTCATCGCAGTCTACGAGGCGGTCGGGCTTCGCAGGCTAAGCCCCCAGACCGGCTTCATCCTCCTCTTGTCCGCAATGGCCGCCCCCCTCGTCGCAGGCATACTGATGATAGACGCATCCTGGATGCGCTACGTCTACGATGTGGGATGGCTCCTCTCACTGGCGGCCGTCGTGGCGTACCTGCGGCTTGGCGAAATCGCGAAGCGGCATGCGCCAGCCGGGGCTTGGAGGCTCCTGGCCACCGCAGCCTCGGTCGCGGTCGCGGCATCCCTACTTTTTGAGCTCTTCGTGGCGGTAGACTACGTCCTCGCGGACACGCTCACGCCCCGGTTCATACTTTCCCCGGTGATGGAAAGGGATACGGACGCATACTTCCTCAGCGCGGTGGACGGGGCGGTGAACACGGTGATTAGGCGTCTATTCGGCGCATGACTCCCGTCCGGCCCAGCCATATATAATCGCCCAAACCCTTGTATTCTCCGATGCAGTACGTCCGGATACCGCATGAGCGCGTCAGCGTCCTGATAGGCGAGGGGGGGAAGACGAAATGCGACCTGGAGAAGCGGACCCGCTGCAAGATTACTATAGCGGACGGGGAGGTCTCCGTGGAAGGGGAGGCCGTCGACGAATGGGTCGGGAAGGACATAGTCCACGCCATCGGCCGCGGATTCAGCCCCGAGAAGGCGCTCAGCCTCCTGAAGGAGGGCAACGTCCTGGAGTTCGTCGACATGTCAGACTACGCCGCCACCGACAAGGCCATGGAGCGGCTGCGCGGCAGGATAATCGGCGAAGGCGGCCGCGCGAGGAAGTTCATCGAGCGGGCCTCAGGCGCCATGGTCTCCGTGTACGGGAAGACGGTGGGGCTAATAGGCCCCTACGACTCGGTGGCCTCCGCGAAGGAGGCGGTCTCGATGCTCCTTGAGGGCTCAAGGCACGCCACCGTCTACAGGAAGCTCGAGAAGGGGCGCTGAGCGCGCCTTCGTTTTTTAACGGGCAAGGCTTAATAGATACGAGAATCCCCTGCGTTCACCATCGGTTGATTGAAATGCCAGAGAAGGAAGAAGAGGAACTAAAGGAGAAGTCCGCGGACGACATGTTCAAGGACTTCAAGGCCGTATCCATCACCGAATTCTTCAGGAAGAACAAGGCGCACCTCGGATACTCCGGGAAGCTCCGCTCGCTCACGACCGTCATCCACGAGCTCGTCACGAATGCCCTGGACGCCTGCGAGGAGGCGGGGATACTGCCGGACATCGACGTCGTCGTCAAGCAGGTCGGCGAGGAACACTACAGCTTCATGTGCCGCGACAACGGCCCGGGGATACCGGAGAAGCACATAGGCGGCGTCTTCGGGCAGATGCTGGCGGGCACCAAGTTCCACAGGAACGTCCAGCTGCGCGGCCAGCAGGGCATCGGCGTAGCCGGGGTCACGCTGTTCGCCCAGATGACGACCGGCAAGCCCGTCCGGATACTCACGAGCACCGGCAACGGCAAGGTCAACGACGTCAAGCTCATGGTCGACGTCACCAAGAACAGCGCCGAAATCATGGAGAACAACGTCGTCTCCCAGAAGTGGCGCGGCACCGAGATACACGGGGAGCTGAAGGGCGTGTCGTTCAACCTCGGCGAGAGGAGCCCGTACGAGTACATCAGGCGGACGGCGATAGCGAACCCGCATGCGAAGGTCACGTTCGTCGACCCGGAGGGAAGGAAGAGCGTCTTCGACAGGACGAGCAGGGAGATTCCGCGGCCCCCGAAGGAGATGAAGCCGCACCCGAAGGGGATGGACACCGACGACCTACTCAACCGCGCGAAGCGCTCGTCGAACCGCAGCATCGCGGGCTTCCTCGAGACCGAGTTCTCGAGGGTGAGCAAGGCTAAGGTGGACGAGATACAGTCGAAAATCAACTTCGACCTGAAGAAGAACCCGCGGAAGATAACGTGGCCGGAGGCTGAGGAGGTGACGAAGGCGTTCGCCCAGATAGACTTCATGGCCCCGCCGGTCGAGGGCCTCAGGCCCATAGGGGAGAGGCAGATTGAGAACGCGGTGCTGAAGATACTGAAGCCAGAGTTCTCGTCAGTCCTGACCCGGAACCCGACCGTCTACGGCGGCGGAGTCCCGTTCCAGATAGAGGTGGCGATAGCGTTCGGCGGGAACGCGGGCAGGCCGGCGACCGGCGAGGAGACGGAGGCCAACCGCGTCGAGGTCATGAGGTTCGCCAACAGGACGCCCCTCCTCTTCGACGCGGGGGCGTGCGCGATAATGCAGGCCGTCAGCAGCGTGGAATGGAAGCGGTACGACGTGAAGGACTTCGAGAACACGCCCATAACCATATTCGTCAACCTGGTCTCCATGTACGTCCCCTACACGTCCGCGGGCAAGCAGAGCGTCAGCGCCGAGGAGGAGGTAGTGAAGGAGATACGGATGGCCCTCATGGACGTTGGCCGCAAGTTCCAGCGCTACCACAGCAGGATGAGGCGGGAGATAGAGCGGGAGGCGAGGATGAACGCGCTTTTGAAGTACAGCGCCGAGCTCGCGGCCGCGGTCGCGAAGCTCACCGGCAGGGACGAGAAGAAGCTCGCCAAGACGCTCCACGTCCTGATAACGAAGAAGCTAAAGCTCGAGTACAGGGCGGAGCTTGAGGCGCAGGAGGCCGAGGAGCCGGAGGCTCCGGTGGGCATTAAGGGGGAGTCGGAGGAGTAAGGATGGCCGCCAAGGACAACCGCAAGGACGTGATACGGAAGCTCAAGGGGCTCGGGGAGGACATAGCGTCGTCCATAGAGGCCGACAAGGTCCCGAAGATGAAGGTCCCCCTCAGGAGCTTCTCCAACATACAGTTCGATAAAGAGAGCAACCTCCTGAGGATGGGCGACAAGACGTCCATCAGGAACTTCATGAACGTCGCCCACACCAAGAAGTTCATGCAGACGATGCTCATCGCCTCCAAGTGCGAGGAGCTAGTCGACCGCGACAAGACGGCGAGCATCAGGGAGCTGTACTACCAGCTCAAGCACACGGTGGCCGGGACTAAGGAGAACACGTTCGAGGGCCAGGACGAGAGCGACCCCCTCATAGTCGACCTCGAGACGATGCTGTCCGTCCTCAGGGAGGAGCTGCACCTGAAGGCAGACGACAAGGGCACGATAATCGGCAACATAGTCATCGAGGACTCCGGGGACTTCATAGACTGCAGCAAGCTCGGCCGAAGCGGCCTCGCGGTCCCCTCCATCGTGGAGCAGTACAAGTTCCACGAGGTGAAGGCCGACTACTGCCTCGTCATAGAGACCGGCGCGATGTTCGACCGCCTGGTGGAGGAGAAGTACCCGCAGAAGAACAACTGCATCATGGTCTCCACGAAGGGGCAGGCCGCGAGGGGCTGCCGCAGGCTCCTGAACCGGATAAACCGGGAGCTGAAGATGCCGGTCATCATGTTCACCGACGGGGACCCCTGGGGCTACTACATCTACTCGGTCGTCAAGGCCGGCTCGATGGCGCTCGCGCACGAGAGCGAGAGGCTCGGCACCCCCAAGAGCAGGTTCGTCGGGATGACGGTGACCGACGTAGAGGACTTCGGCCTGGAGAAGGTTACGGAGGAGCTCAAGGACGTCGACAAGAAGCGGATAAGCGAGCTCCTCCAGTACCCGTGGTTCCAGACCAAGGAGTGGAGGCACGAGCTGAAGCTGATGGAGGAGAAGGGCGTGAGGATAGAGCAGCAGGCGCTCGCGTCGAAGAGCCTCGAGTTCGTGGCCGAGGAGTACCTGCCTGGGAAGATAGAGAAGGGCGAACTCTTGCCCTGAGGAGACATGGCTGAAGGGGAAGGCTTCGACGAATTGAGGCTGGACGGGGAGCTGAACGAAGGCCACCTGCTAGCGCTGGTACTGGAGGTCAAGGGCATAACCGAGGACGAGGCCGCGTTCAAGCTGCAGCTGCCCAAGGCGAAGATTCACGAATGGCGCGCGAGCCTCGAAGCGCAGGGTCTTGTGGCGACGCCGGACGACGAGGGCGGCCAGGGCGTCATGGTGCTCACCCGCGAAGGGGAGCGCAAGCTGAAGAAGCTGGGGCGCGAGCTTGAGGCCCAGGAGGCCGTGGAGGCGGCTCCGAAGGCGAAGGCCGACCCGAAGGCGCTCTTTAGG
>JBFYKH010000012.1:0-22947 GCA_041306075.1 Candidatus Altarchaeota archaeon | reverse complement strand
TTCGGTTCCGCCCCGGACCAGTATGCTGACCGCTTTCGGGTTCTTGCAGTCGCGGATGAATATCATGTCGTCTCCTGACACCTTCTTCTCCTCGACGAGTTTCGCAAATCCGAGGTCGTCTTTGGACAGTTCCTTTATGCTTGTGACTATCCTGGCTCCCGTGGCTTTTGCGAGCTTCTTCATGTCGGATTCCTTCACGCGCCTTGCGGCCATTATGCCGGCTTTGGCGAGATAGTGCTGCGGGAGGTCCTCAATCCCCTTCTGGCATAGTAGGACGTTTGCGCCGCTCTTGACGACCGCATCCGCCAGCGCCTTCAAGGTCTTCTCCTCCTGGTCAACGAAAGCCTGAAGCTGCATCGGATCCGTTATCTGAATCTCGGCATCGGTTTCGGTCTTCTTTATCTCGAACGCTCCGTCGACAAGCGCGATCCTAGCCCCCTCAACCCTCTTCGGCATCCCTGAGTGTATAACTTCTTTGTCGATTATGATGCCCTTTATCAGCTCCGTGTCCGTCACGGCGCTGCCTTGCTTCTTCTCCACCTGTATGTCGTCCATGTCTGCCTTCATCTTGCCGTTGACTTCCTCAGCGACCTGCGTTACCGCGTTCACCGCAATCTCTGCCAGGTATTCCCTGTATCCGCCGATGCTCTTGCCAGTCATCGACGTCGAAGCAATCTTCTTTAGTATAGCCTTGTCTGTGACTAACACCGGCCTGCCTGCCTTGTCCAACGCCTCCTGGGCTTTGGCGGCCGCCATCCTGTATCCGCGGGCGATAATAGTTGAGTGTATTCCCAAGTCAAGGAGCTTCTCGGCGTTAGCTAGCAGCTCCCCTGTCATGACGACGGCGGTCGTGGTTCCGTCCCCGACTTCGTCGTCCTGGGTCTTCGCAACTTCCACAATCATTTTCGCCGCAGGGTGCTCTACGTTCATCTCCTTGACGATTGTCGCGCCATCGTTCGTGATGACGATGTCGCCCATGTCGTCCACGAGCATCTTATCCATCCCCATAGGCCCCATCGTGCTTCTCACCATATGAGACATAGCCTTAGCGGCTGCTATGTTGTTTCTTTTGGCGTCGCGGCCCTGAGTCCTTAGTGCCCCTTCGGGCAGAATATATATTTGTTGTCCCTGCTGTGCCATATTAATTCACCTTGGTTATCCGCATTCTCCTATTTGTTCTTTTAGGCTGCACCATTTTTGTTTGTCTTCTTCTGTGCATAATGCCTTTACCTTGAGAGTTATGCTGTCCATTTCTTATTCTACTTAGAAGTCTGTTGGTTTGTCGGCTTTTGCGTAGGTTATCCCCCATACTCCTTATTTTTCACAACCCCGAGAGTGTCGTAGGTTATGGTTCGTTGACCCGATTCTCAACCAACCCTCGGGATTGCGCCACCTTGATGCATCAAAGTGTTCAACCCAAACTACTATTGGGCTATTCTTGGCTGTTCAGGTAAAGAGAACCAAACATGCATATCTCTGCACAACCACCCGCTGGTTTGCTAATGTTTGGTGCCCGGAATCCTTTCCCGTATCATTCGCTATACGTTTACCTTTCCCCTAATGGTCTGACGGGGTGTTCCCCCCAATACCTAGATCTCATTAGAGACTACTTAACTATTAGCATACTAGTATAAATACTAGATTTTTAACTATTATATGCTTTTTTATTCTAGTATAAGTTATATAATGTATGGTCAAGTGTTATAGGATCCAGAAGAACAAAAAAACGGGTCATGCATTTGTGACAATCCCTAAGGTGATTATGGACGGTAAGGCTTGGAAGGAAAAGACCGAGGTCACATACAAGATCGGAAACAACGGAGAAGTGATTCTAACGCAGGCCCAATTGATTCGCAAAGAATCGACCCAATAATAATTGACAACTCGGGGGAACACAGTGAAATGGAGTTATATGAATAATGAATGCAGGGGACGGCAACGCAGCCTGCACAAAAAGGAAAAAAAGCACCGCCAATGATAGGCGGGGTTTGGAAAATGGCTAATATCAGAGCGGCAAACCCGAAAAGCAAGAAGTCCTATGATGACGGCATCAAGGACATAAGCGTTTCTGACAGTGTCGGCGGGAAAACTGTCAGCCAAGGGATAGAAGATTTGAACGTGATCGTAGGGCGGGAAAAAAGAAAGTTGCGACTGGGAAAATCTTGATAAACCAGCAAAACGGACAAATCGAAACAAATGCGCTAAGGGGGTGATTGAAAATGTGGTCCAAGAATAGCACCAACTAGTCTATGAAAAACAGTTTGAGACATGATAGGCGGCTGGGGAGGGACCCCCCCAGGATACAAGGCTCTAAAAAACAACTGAAGTGAAAATACCGTTAAGGACTGAGCGACTGTTGACTGCACTATTCGTCGTTGTGCTAACGCTGGATTGAATCGAGGTGTAGCCTGCTGAGGAATCAGCAACGAGCACCCTCGCGATGGTTCAATCCATGCCCGATGCGGATACTACCTTATCGACGGCATCAACTTTATCCACGTTGCCTGTGCCGAGGTCATATTCTTTGCGTGTTCAAGTCTCAAAAGATAGTTGAACACGCGGAGTATACGGCTTGAAAGATTGTTATACCCTATTTTCAGCCTGATTTTTTCAGGGATGCCGATGGCGGGCAACAGGATATGTGTTCAAAAAGCATCATTCACGGAAGTTCCCACGCGCTTTCCTATAATCAGACAGTATCTTGAAATAATAAATGAGTTTGTCCGGCAGTTTCACTTGGTTTTCGTCTTTACGTAGTTCTTTATCGACTCCCTTTTGATGTACCAGTTTCTGCCAAGTTTGACCGCCTCTATCCGCCCTCTCCTTGCCAGAAGGCTGAGGTATTCCTGGCTGTAGGGTGTTCCTTTTGTGGCCTCCATCAGGCTTACATATTCCTCTCCTGCCTTGAAGGTGTCGAGGTAGAGGTCTAAGCTCCGCTCCACGTTCGAAGCTATGAAGTTGGCGAATGGCTTCATCTCTCCCCGGTCTGCCTTCCTTAGCCTGTCATAGTACTTTCCCCGGTCTACCTTGAGCACCATCGCTATCGGGTAGCCGTGTCTCATCAGGTACAGGTTCGTAATGAGCCTCGCGCATCTGCCGTTGCCGTCCGAGAACGGGTGGATTTCAACAAGCCTGTGGTGTATGTACGCAGTCATCTCAAGGGGATTCAGTTTATCCGGGTTGGAGTTTATGTACTCCACGTACTCTGCCATGAACTTGGCGACCTTCTCGAACCTCGGCGGGCTTTTCACCGCCCCAAGTATTCTGACGTTGATATTCCGATACCTGCCGGCGTAGGTGTCGTCTATGCCCGAGAGTATGACCTGGTGTATGTCAAGGATGCTTCGTTCGCTAATCGGGCCCTTATCCTTGACGAACTTCTCAAGCAGCTCAAACGCCTTCTGGTGGTTGATAGCCTCGAAGTGCTCCCTCAGAGGCTTCCCCTTGATGGTTATGCCCTCCTCAATCACTAATCTGGTCTCGTTCAGGGTTAGGCTGTTGCCCTCTATGCCGTTGGAGTTGTACGCTAGCTCAATCGCGAACTGCCGCCTCAAACGCTCCAAAACCGACTTAGGCAGCGGCCTCAGGTTGTCTAAGTCGCGCTTCTTCGCCTCAATCCGGGAGTACAGACGGCTATCGACCCACATAACAGATATATATCGGATAACAAGAATATAAACATATCCGATACACTTTGTTAAAAATTGTATAACGACAATATAGAGGCTATAAGGGCAGTATACGGTCCTTTAAGGCCCTTGCCGATGGCGTGACTTGAGCAGTTAGGTGTTTGGTTTGCCGCCGGCGTGAATTGAACACGCGACACCTCGGTTTCCGCGCAGCGGAATGCAAAACGCTTGCATTTCCTGCACTTCAGCCGAGTGCTCTCCCAGGCTGAGCTACAGCGGCTTCGCGCATGCGAAGCTGCTGCCTGCAAGACGACGGTCTTGCATCGGCAGCGGCGTGATGTATAGTCCTTGAGGTGTGATATAGGGCGCGATGGTATTAAATACTCTCGGTCCGGGCGGGTTCATGGCGGCGTCTTCTGCCCGTCGACGGTTTCGCATGCTATGTTCTCCCTGGCCTCCTTTAGCGGGTGGCCCCTGGAGAGTATCAGCATCGTGATTATAGAGACCGCCGCGGCTATCATGTATTGGCCGACGGCCGCCGCTATGCCGATGGCGGCGGTGACCCAGATGGCGGCGGCGGTTGTTATGCCGTGTATCGCCTCCTCGCGCTGCCGCCATATCACGCCTGCGCCTATGAAGCCCATGCCGGTGACTATCTGGGCTGCCATCCTAGACTGGTCGGTCCCCTCCGGGAACGCGGTCATGCCGACGGTCGTGAACAGGGCCGAGCCCATGCAGATGAGGGCGAACGTCCTCATGCCTGCGCCGGTGTTGCCTCCGCGCCGCTGAAGGCCGATGAGTAGGCCGAGGACGGAGGCGTAGACTACGCGGAGGGTCATGTCCGTCTCGACCTCTGATAGCTGGATTTGCATCAGAATAGATTGTGCGCGGGAGAATAAAATAGGCCTACAGTATCTTCGCCTTCGTGCCCATGGACTGGCCAGGCAGGCCCTTCGCGAACTGGGCTACGACCGCGCCGTTGCCTCCGTGGACGCGGGTGACTTTGCCCGTCATCTTCGCGCCTGCGGATGTCGTCCACTCCACCGTCTTTCCGAGCAGCTTCTCGGCGTCCGCCTTGTTCTTCGACCCTGACGGCTGGAGTATGCTCTGGCGCGTGTTCTGCGTCCTTGCGCCCCGCCTGTAGCTTACGACAACGGCTTCCATTTTAAGGGTTTAATATTAATGCCATGGCAGTATAAAAAGGGTCAGTGCCTGACGTTCGGGCTGCCGGGATACGCTTTCCTCAGCTCGTCCAGCATCTTCGCCGCCGTCATACGCCTCCGCAGGTCCGCCTGCAGCTGTTTCCTGGTCTGCGACTCGAATTCGTCGAGCTCCCGCTCGAACGCCCGCATGTGCGACGGGGTGAAGTGCGCTGCGAGCGCGTCATAGTCCATCCCCCTTATCGGAGACTCAGGTTCGGCCGGCTTCGGGAGCGGCTTCGGCCCCAGGGCGGATGTTAGCCTGGAGAAAAGCGACTTCGGCTTCTCAGGCTGTGGCTCCGCCCTCCTGTGCGGCCCCTGCCTCATCGACTCTGGTACGGCAGGCTCGTCATCCATCCAGCCGGGCTTCGCCGCAGGCTCGCCCCCGGAATCCTTGGAGGGCGCCTGGCTCTGAGGGTTCTTGCGCTTCAGAGGAGAGGGAGATATCTTGTCATCGCCCGCCGGTTTCGCCAGGGGTTCATGAGGCATCACTGACCCTGATTCAGGCCGCTTCTCGCCAGGGGCGGCGGCTACTGCAACCTGCCCGGGCCTGCCTTCCCCTGTGAGGTCGTCGCTTAGCGTGTTGAGTTCTGCCAGTAGTTCGTCGGCCACAGACTTCGCGCTCATGAGAGCCGGCTCGTTGGCCTTGCGCAGAAGGAGGGCGTTGCGGATCCGCTCCATGGACTCCGCAGCCACCTGCCGCTTCGCCAGGTCGGCCTCGACCGCATCATGAAGGGATGCCGCCAGGTCGGCCGGCACCGCGGCCGCGTCCTCGTAGTCCTTCACCTGCAAGGCGCCTTCGGTGACGGACTGGCGCACTGCCGCCTCGAGAGCGGCCTTGTTGGACTTTTCGTTTCGCATCGCTGCGACGCGGTTTTTGAATGAGCCTGCGTAGTCGGCGGCGTCCGCCTCAAGCCGCGTAAGGTCCGTCCCGGAGGCAATCTTGTGCTTCATGTCGCGGCGTTTCCTGACGACTTCCGCGGCGTGGTCTAGGAGCCTGAGCTTGTCGGCTGACCGCCGGATGGCATTTTCGGGCGACTCTTTGGCTTGGGGGCTGGCGCTTGTCGCCCCCCCGGCGGCTGGGGTCGGCTGCCCCGCCGCGAGCTCCCGTAGTATCGCATCCCTGACGGGGCCGTACCTGTCATGGCCCTGTATGTCGTCCAATGCGAAGGCGAACGCGTTCCGCACCGCCTGCGCCCCCGCCGGCCCCTCGGCCATCCTGGCCCGGAGCCTGGACATCGAGGCGGCCACGTCCACTCCCTCGGCCTCCTCCGGCGCCGGGAACTCGGATTCCCGGCCCGCCAGCTTGGACTCGAGGACGTATTTCAGGAGCTTCCGCCGCCGCGCCTCGAATGCGGCCGCTTCGTCCGGACTCATCGGCTGCACGTTCGCTATCGGCCCGCCGGGTGAGCCTCCGCTACCTTCTTCAGGAGACCTGACGACGCTCATCTTGCGCGCTCAGAGCCTTAATACAGTTTCCCGCCGCTTGCCCTTGTCGCTCGGCGGCATCCACTCCATGCCTTCCTTGGGTTTCGGAACCTTTGCCGCGAGCTCCGCTTCGAGCTTTGCCTTCGTCCTGAGAGCCTCGTCCGTCACGAAAGCGGGTGTCCCTCCCTGCTTCCAGTGTCTTCCTGATGCCATGTATAGGATGGTGAAGGACGAGGTTAAAAGCGGGGTTGGGCTTTTTTATTTTTATTGGATTATGCTCATAGATTCTGCACATGCAGGAGATACGTTTCCACGGCCGGGGCGGCCAGGGCGCGGTCACGGCCGCCATGATACTCGCGGTCGGCGCTTTCAAGGACGGGAAGTACACGCAGGCGTTCCCGAAGTTCGGGGTGGAGAGGAGGGGAGCGCCGGTGGAGGCGTTCACCAGGATATCGGATTCCTTCATCAGGCGGAAGAGCCAGGTCTACGAGCCCGACTGCATAGTCGTCCTCGACTCGACGCTCTTCCACGCCGTCGACGTCCTCTCGGGCCTCAGGAAGGGGGGGATGGTCGTGGTCAACACCAACCGGAAGCCTGAGGAGCTCGGGTTGAAGGGCTTGGACGCCAGGACGCTGGACGTGTCGAAGCTCGCCATAGAGGTCCTCGGCAGGGACATAGTCAACACCGCCATGCTCGGCGCGTTCGCGGGATACACGGGGCTCGTCAGCCTCGAGGGCCTGTTCAAGGGCGTTGAGGAGCATTTCTCCGGCAGCCTGGCGGAGAAGAACAAGAAGCTCCTGGAGCAGGTCTACAACCAGGCGAGGGGCAGGTGATGGCCGACATAGGGAGGAAGAAGGTCGGGCAGGTCGAGATCACTACGGGCGCCGTGCTCGAAAGCAACGGCTCCACCCAGAGGAACAAGACCGGCGGCTGGAGGGCGATGAGGCCGGTCACGGACCACGCCAAGTGCACCGGTTGCGGGATATGCTGGGTGTACTGCCCGGACGCATCGCGCTTCAAGGACAAGGACGGGAAATTCGATTTCGTGGCGGACTACTGCAAGGGCTGCGGCATATGCGCCGACGTCTGCCCGGTCAAGTGCATAACCATGGTCATGGAGGAGAAATGAAAGAGGTCATGGAGGCGTCGCACGCCATCGCAGAGGCAGTGAAGGCCGTGGACCCGGCTGTCATCGCAGCGTACCCTATCACGCCGCAGACTCACATAGTGGAGCGGCTGTCTGAATTCGTGGCGAACGGCGAATTGAGGGGCGAGTACGTCAACGCCGAGAGCGAGTTCGCCGCCATATCCGCGTGCCTGGGGGCGCAGGCCACGGGGGTCCGCTCGTACACTTCCACGTCGTCGCAGGGCCTCGCCCTCATGCACGAGATACTCTACATAGTCTCAGGCATGAGGCTGCCCGTCGGCATGACGGTCGTCAACCGCGCCCTCAGCGCTCCCATTAACATCTGGAACGACCACCAGGACAGCATCAGCGAGCGCGACAGCGGCTGGATACAGCTCTACGTCGAGACCGCCCAGGAGGCGCACGACATGACCGTCATGCAGTACAGGATAAGCGAGGACAAGCGCGTCCTTTTGCCTTCGATGGTCTGCCTCGACGGGTTCACGCTCTCTCACGTCTACGAGCCGGTTGACATACTCGAGAAGGATAAGGTCGACAGTTTCCTCCCGAAGTACAAGCCGGTGCACGCGATACTCGACCCGAAGGAGCCGCTGACTCAGGGCCCCATCGGCTTCCCCACCCACTACATGGAGTTCAGGAGGGAGGTCTGCGACGCGCTTGCAGTCTCCGAGAAGGTGATAGGGGAGGTCATGGCCGAGTACAGCAGGATGTTCCCGGCGTCGATTAAGGATTCGAGGCCCGAGAGGTACTACCACTACGAGGAGTACCGGATGGAGGACGCCGACGTCGTGCTCGTCGCCATGGGCTCGGTCTGCGGCACCATCAAGGAGGCCATAGACGGGCTCAGGGAGAAGGGCGTGAAGGCCGGCCTCCTTAAGCTCGTCACGTACAGGCCTTTCCCGAACGAGCTTGTCGCGAAGCGGCTCGCCGGCGCAGGGAGGATAGCGGTCATCGACAAGGCCCTGTCCCCTGGCACCACGGCGCCCCTGTACACGGAGGTCGCCTCCGCGCTCTATGATTCCAAGGAGAGGCCGAAGCTGAGGAGCTTCATCGTAGGCCTCGGCGGAAGGGACGTGACGCTCGGGCACGTGGAGAGGATAATCGGCATGACATTGAAGGGCGAAGGCGCCAAGACGGAGTGGATGTTCTGATGGCCATACTCGGACTCGACGAGAAGGAGTATTTCGCCCGCGGCCACAGGGCCTGCGCCGGATGCGGCGAATCCCTTGCCTTGAGGCTGCTCATGAAGGTCGTGGGCCCGAACGTCGTCGTCTGCCACTGCACGGGCTGCATGGAGGTCGTCTCCACCCCGTACCCGGAGACCGCATGGGAGGTCCCGTGGGTCCACAGCGCTTTCGAGAACAACAGCGCGGTCGCCTCCGGCGTCGAGCGCGCGCTCAAGCACCTAGGCAAGGACGACACGAAGGTCCTGGTCCTCGGGGGAGACGGCGGAACCTACGACATCGGACTCCAGTGCCTATCCGGGGCGTTCGAGAGGGGCCATAACATAACGTACGTCTGCACCGACAACGAGGCGTACATGAACACCGGCATACAGAGGAGCGGCGCCACGCCCTACGGCGCGTCGACGACGACGTCGCCGTCCGGGAAGGCGAGCACCGGGAAACACGAAGGCAAGAAGGACCTGATGCACATACTCGCGGCCCACGGGTCGCCGTACCTGGCGACCGCCTCCGTAGGCTACCACACGGACTTCCTGAGGAAGGTCAAGACCGCCCTTGAGACGAAGGGGCCGACTTTCATCAATGTCATGGTCCCGTGCGTCCCCGGATGGAGGATAGAGCCGGAGGCGTGCATAAAGGTGGCGAAGCTCGGAGTCGAGACCGGGGCCACGCCGCTGTATGAGATAATAGCGGGCAAACACAAGCTGAACATGCCGGTGGACTCGTCGAAGCTGAAGCCCGTGGACGAGTACCTGAAGATGCAGGGCCGATTCAGGCACCTGTTCAAGCCGGAGCCTAAGGCTGCGGAGCTGGCGTCCATACAGGAGGCAGTAAGGGGGAACATAGACCGCCTCAAAAGGCTCTCGGACCAGGGTCTTTGAGGGCGCCGCTTATAAAGGCTGCTGGACATTAATAATCTCCAGGGGATAGTGTATTAGATCAGTCATATGGGGTGTATTGTATGGATGCTATAGTACAGGAGGCCATCACGAAGGCCTCTTCAGGCGGCAAAGGCTCTGGCAAGACGGCGGCCTTCCACGGGAAGGCCTCCGACACGGACGAGGAACTGAGGAGGATTGTCGAAGGCATCAAGACCGCCATCAGGGTCGTCGGCTGCGGCGGCGCCGGAAGCAACACCATAGACCGGCTCCTTGAGATGGGCGTGGAAGGCGGGGAGGTCATATCCCTGAACACGGACGCCCTCCACCTGCTGTACTCGAAGGCCCAGACCAAGATACTCATAGGCACGAGCGTCACCGGAGGCGTCGGCGCAGGAAACGACCCCGAGGTCGGGGAACAGTGCGCCGAAGCCGACATAGACAAGATATCCGGCGCCCTGCAGGGAGCCGACATGGTCTTCGTCACGTGCGGGCTCGGCGGCGGCACCGGAACCGGCAGCGCGCCCGTCGTGGCCGAGGTCGCGAAGGAGCTTCAGGCCCTGACGATAGCCATCGTCACGCTCCCCTTCAGCGTCGAAGGCCACGTGCGCGCCGAGAACGCGCTCAGGGGGCTCAAGAAGCTGAGGAAGTTCGCCGACACCGTCATAGTCATACCCAACGACAGGCTCCTGGACATAGCCCCGAACCTGCCGTTGAACGCCGCTTTCAGGGTGGCGGACGAGCTCCTGTCCAACAGCGTGAAGGGCATAACCGAGATGGTCACGAAGCCCGGCCTCGTCAACCTGGACTTCGCCGACGTCCGCGCGATAATGAAGGACGGCGGCACCGCGATGATAGGCCTCGGGGCGTCGTCGAAGGACACGCCCATGGAGTCGAGGGCGAGGGAGTCCGTGGAGAAGGCTCTCACGTCGCCGCTTCTGGACACCGACATCAGCAACGCCACCGGAGCCCTCATAAACATCATAGGCTCCAGGGACATGACCCTCGAGGAGGCTGAGCAGATTGTGAGGATAGTCTCCGAGCGCATAGGCTCGGACGCCGAGATAATCTGGGGGGCCCAGATAGAGGACAACCTCGACCGGAACGTCATAAAGACGCTCCTCATACTGTCCGGGGTGAGCGTCCCCGGATACGAGGAGGACCTCGAGGACAAGGTCGCCAGGGGCGAGGACAAGGGCGCGTCCGAGATAGGCTTGAAGAGCCTGTAGGGAAGCACCTTATAAAGGGGTAAGCCCTAATCTTGGAGCACTATCATGATAGGGAAGGCCATCAGCGAGACCAGGAGGATATTCAGGCTCGCACGCAAGCCGAGGGGCTCGGAGTACATGGAGAGCGTGAAGATTTGCGGGGCGGGGATAGTGATAATAGGGTTCGTCGGCTTCGTGCTGTTCCTGGTCTTCCAGACGATACAGAGGGGATTCTGAAAAATGACGGATGAGACGCCGAAGATATACGCGGTGAAGGCCACGGCAGGCCAGGAGAGGGTCGTTGCCGAGCTCCTGTACAGGGAGTCGCAGAGCAAGAGGCAGACCATTGCCGCGGAAGGCGGGAAGATCTACAGCGTGCTTTACACCACCGGCCTGAAGGGCTACGTCCTCGTGGAGGCGAACAGCCCGGGCGTCGTGGAGGACCTCGCGAGGGAGGTCCCGAAGACGAAGGGGCTCCTCTTGAAGGAGAAGGGGAACCTCGAGAGCGCGGGGATAATACCGATTGCGGACCTTGAGAAGACCCTGAAGCCGGTGCCGATAGTCACCGAAGTCAACAGGGGCGACCTCATCGAGCTCATATCCGGCCCGTTCAAGGGCGAGAAGGCGAGGGTCGCGAAGCTTGACAGGGACAAGAACGAGATAACGGTCGAACTGATAGAGGCCGCTGTGCCGATACCGGTGATAGTAAGCGGAGACGACATAAAGGTCTTGCAGAGGGATAAGGATGAGTAAGAAGGCGAGCGTGAAGCTCATGGTTGAAGGCGGCGCCGCGACGCCGGGTCCGCCGCTCGGTCCGGCGCTCGGCCCGCTCGGCGTCAACGCGGCGAAGGTTGTTGAGGAGATAAACAAGGTCACTGGGGCGTTCAGGGGCATGAGGATTCCCGTTGAAGTCCTCGTCGATCCGGGGACGAAGCAGTTCGAGGTCCAGGTCGGCAGCCCGCCCACGTCGGCGCTCCTGATTAAGGCGCTCGGCGCCGAGAAGGGCGGCGGGTCGAAGGATTACATAGGGGACCTCCCGCTCGACAATGTCATGGAGGTCGCAAGGAGCAAGGAGAAGGGCATACTGGCCAAGGACATGAAGGCCTCGGTGAAGGAGATGGTGGGCAGCTGCCAGAGCCTGAGGATAACGATACAGGGGCTCACCCCGAAGGAGATGACGGAGGCCATCCGGAAGGGCGTCCTGGACGATTACTTCTTGGGCAAGACGAAGGAGATGCCGAAGCTCGAGCACAGGGAGGCGAAGGCCGTGAAGCTCCTCGGGCACATAGAGGAGGTCAAGAAGGAGAAGGCCGCCCCGACCGAGGCTGCGGCGCCCGCCGAGGGCGAGGCAGCCGCCGGCGAGAAGAAGCCGGATGCAAAGGCAGAGGAGAAGAAGCCGGCAGAGGACAAGAAGGAGAAGAAGTAGTCTTCTTCTCCCTTATCGTTTTTTCCTTGTCTAAGGTCAGCCTACGGCCCGCCGGTTATCCGCTTCCAGGGGCCGACCCGGTCCCTGTCCCCGATGTTGTAGAGGTGGTCGTACTGGTACGACGCAGCCTCCTCGAATATCCTCAGCTTCGGCTCGCCTGCAGGATTCACCTTCGACAGGTAGCGGCTCCTGAGGTTGTAGGCGTCCATGAACGTTTCGGGGGCATTCTCGGCGAGCCATGGCAGCTCCACCCGCCCGTCGCTGGCGAGTTTGCCGCGCACGAGCTCGTCCTCCGCCGGGTGCGCCTTCAGGAATCCGACTACGAGGTTCTGGTTACGCCCGTAGTCCTCGGCTATGTCGGTAAGGTCGTCCTTCACCTGCATCACCATCATCGCGTTCACTATAGCGTCCTCCACCCGGCGGGCGCGGAGCGCCGGCACGTCGTGGAGGAGGTCCATCACCCGGAACATCGCGTAGGATGTGTTCGCTGTCGTCTCCTCCTTGTAGCGTATCACCTCCTCGGCCGTGGCGAACGGCCCCAGCGCCTGCTCCCGCTCGATGGAGGCGAACGCGCGGCGCCTCGCGTCCTGGATTATCCTGACCGCCCCCGCGAGCTTCGCCCTGTCCTTGACTCGGTTGACGAGCGACTCCGCCACCATGCGGACCGCCGCCCTGTTGAGGGGGTCGCTCTTCAGCTTCGAGGCCGGGAGCTTCGGCTTCGCCGCGCCCTGGCCGCCGTCTATCTGGTCGTCGACGAGGTGTATGTACTCCTTGAAGAAGTGGGCGAACTCGAAGGTCCCGTGGCGGCGGAACTCCTCGACGGAGACTCCCGCGTACCTGCCCCAGAGGCCGAGCATCACCATGCCCCGGACCGTCACGTCCATGCCCATCCGCCGCATGTCGTCGGAGACGAGGGTGCGGCCCCTGAGAAGCCAGGGGAGGGACGGGGGGAGGACCTTCAGGCCGAGGATTATGCCCTTCCTCACGGCGCCCGGGCCTCCGAGCTCGCGGACGTCCGGGAATCCGCCGTCGTGCAGCGTCTCAGGCGGGAATGTAGTGTGACGTTCGGCTGCTGCCTGGCTTGGCATGATAGAAAACAGGAGCGACCGAAATATAAGCGGTCCGCGGGCTAGACGAAGCCGAACGCGTCGTCTATCCTCTGCAGCTCAATCCCCGTGGTCCTGCGGCCGGTGATGTAGCCGTTGCTGTTGGCTATGAGGCCGCTCTTCACGTAGGGGACGCCGCAGTTGACGGTGCCGAGGATGCCCGGCACCTTGAGTATGTCCGCGAACTCCTTGAGCTGCTCCTCGGCTGCGAAGTGGGCAAGGAAACCCTTGTTCGTCGCCGCCACGTGGGCTCCGACCTCCGGGCGGCCGCTCACGTCGCCTTCGACCGCCTCTACCGCGAGAACGTCCTTTATCGCCTGGAACTCGCGGGCGAGGCTGGATGAGACCACGGCGCCCTTGTCGTTTGAGAGCACCATGTTGCCGAGGGCGGTGTACTTGTCCTCCACCCTCGCCACCTCGACGCCGAGCGGGGACATGAACTTCGACACCGTCTCGAGCTCGCTGTCCGAGACGAAGTACGGCAGGAGTATCCCGCTTGAGTTGCCGGCGCAGAACATGCCGACGAGGTTGGTCCCGTACGCCTTCGTCCTGAGTATGGGGACGCCGAGTATCTCCTCCTCGTTCTCGCTGAATTCGGGGGACAGGACGGCGTACCTGTCGGTTGCGAAACCGAGGAGGCCGACGAAGTTCTCGCCGTTGACGGCGGTCGTTAGGACGTGCATTTTTACCTTATGTAGCTGGTGTCGTTTTCCTTGGCCTTGTCGAGCGTTACCTGAGGCAGCGGCACCGGCATCGGCAGCTTAACGTCCCTGGCCATCAGGCTCGCCTCGACTATGCAGTTGGAGAGTATCGTGTTGTGGACGCCCTCCGCCATGTCCTTCGGCAGGCGGGTCCTCTCGCTCGCCTCCCACTCCTTGAGGGCCCGGTTTATGTTGTCGGCCGTGTCCTCGACGGTCAGGTCCCCCTCTATCCTTATGAGGCCGATGTTCGGCTCGTAGTTGGAGCTGAAGACGAAGCCGACGTTCATCTTCTCCCCTTCCTTTGAGACGGATGTTATGGTGCTGTTGTTGCTTATGTTCACCTGGCTCTTCACGGCGCCGAGCCGCCTCGCGTCCAGGTACCTGAAATTCAACGTGAAGTTCATTTTCGCTCTTATAATGGGGGTAACATATATATCGTCTGGTTAAAAATGCTGGTCGCTGCAACGGGGGTGTTCGAGATACTCCATCCCGGCCACATAAGGTACCTGGAGGAGTCCAGGAGGCTTGGGGACAGGCTGGTCGTCGTCGTAGCCAGGGACGAGACCGCGAAGAGCAGGAAGAGGAGGCCGGTCATCGCGGAGGCGCAGAGGCTGCACATGGTTAAGGCGCTGAAGCCGGTGGACGACGCCGTCCTCGGTGGCGAAGGCGACATCTACGAGACCATCGTCAGGCTGAGCCCGGACATCCTGACCATAGGGCCGGACCAGGACTTCGACCCCCGCCTGGTGGAGGCCGAACTGAGGCGGAGGGGCCTTGCGACCAGGGTCGTGAAGATAATGGACTACTGGAGCGCCGGCCTACACTCCACCCGCATCATCGTCGACCTCATCAAGAGACAATGAACCCGGCCGCATACCTGAGGGAGAGGCGGGGCCTCAACCTGCTCCTGATAATGGCGTGGTCGACTGGGATATTCTACGGGTCATCCGTCCCGCAGGATGAAATGCCCAGCGCATGGGGTCCGTACTCCACCGTGTTTCACTTCATGGAGTACCTCGTCCTCGGTTTCCTGGCGCGCCCGTACGTGAGGGCGCCGAACGCCGTGCTCGTCGCAGCCCTGGCTTGCAGCCTCTTCGGGGTCTTTGACGAGCTTCACCAGATGTTCGTCCCGGGCAGGGACGCGTCGGCAGGCGATTGGGCGTTGGATGCCGCCGGCTCCCTCGCCGGCGCCCTGGCCGCGAAGGTGTGGGGGAGGCTATGAGGTACGCGAAGGCCGCCGGCAGGGACGCGGAGGATGTGAGGCGGAGGCTGGCTCTGGAGGGGCGGCTCGACTCTTCGGCTGAGGTCGAGAGGGACGGGGGACACGTCATGTTCCCGCTGAAGGGGGAGGCCGGGGTCGACGGTTGCGGGGTCGTGGAGCTTCCCGGAAGGATGAGGCAGAGGAGGCCGCGCTCCCTGAGGGAGGCCCTCGAGGGGAAGCTGGACGGCGACGAGCTCGGGCTCCTGTCCTCGTCCTACAACGTCGTAGGCGACATCGCGGTCCTCGAGCTCGACGACAGGCTGATGGCAAAGAGGAGGATGATAGGCGAGGCCCTGCTGTCATGTTTCCCGAGCATCAGGGTGGCGGCGGTGAAGACATCCATGGTCTCGGGGGAGTACAGGGTGCCGGGCGTCGAGGTCGTGGCCGGGGAGGCTAGGACGGAGACCGTGCACAGGGAGCACGGGTGCGTGTACAAATTGGACGTCTCGAAGGCTTACTTCAGCCCCCGGCTCGGGCGCGAGAGGATGAGGGTCGCCTCCCAGGTGGGGGGCGGTGAGAGGGTGCTCGTCATGTTCGCCGGCGTCGGGCCGTATCCGATACTGATTGCGAAGCGCGCGAGGGCGGAGGTGGTGGCAGTCGAGCTGAACCCGGACGCCGTCGCGTACATGAGGTGGAATGTCATGCGTAACAGGGTTGCTGTCGAGGTGATGGAGGGGGACGCCGCAGGCGTAGTGCCCAAACTAGGCGTCTTCGACAGGATAGTGATGCCGCTGCCGAAGGAGGCCGGCAGCTTCCTTGCGGCCGCGATGCCCGCCCTCAAAAAAGGGGGCGTAATACACTACTACACGTTCGCCAGGAACGGCCTCGAGGCGACCGGCCACCTCCTGGAGACCGTGGGGGGCATGGGCCGCCGGGCGAGGATACTGGAGGCCGTCGAATGCGGAAGCTACAGCCCCTGCATGTCGAGGTACTGCGTTGACTTCAAACTGGAGTAGGATGAAGTCTAGTCCGCCACCAGCCGGACCGTGCCGGCGCTGTGCTTCTCGCTCTCGATTCCGCCAAGCTCGTAGACATAGGTGAAGTCGAATCGTATCTCGTAGGTTTCGCCGCTCTTGTAGCCGACGCCGCACGGGTTGGCGGTCCCGTATGCCGGCCAACGGTACACGCCGGCCCAGAAGACTGCGTCCTTCTGCACCTCCATCCAGGTCCCGTCTGCGGCGCAGTTGGAGCCGACGCCGGATACGTAGCGGGAGCAGAAGGGGCCGGCGCAGCTTGCTACATCCTCGGTGTTGCACCAGTGGTAGACGTATTTCCCGTCGTTGGTGGGTATCAACCCGGTCGGTATGTTCTCGGTGAGGACTATCTGGCAGACCTTCCCGTTCACCGTCGCGAAAAAGTCCCTTACCACTATGTCCGAGCCGGCGGCGTTCACGAAGCTGCAGGAGAACCCGATGGCGGAAGACTCCAGTATGTTGCGGTTGCCCTTGCAGGTGGCGAGGAGGGGCTTTATCGCCTGGAATCCGGTCGACGTCGGCGGCACGCTCCCGCCGAAGTCTAGGACACCGAGCTGCCACATGGCGCCGCCGACCACCAGGACGACGAGCACGGCCCAGCCGTAACTCATAACGTATTCCATGGCGCCCTGGCCGCGCAGCGTCATGGTAAGTTATGTCGGGGCCGGATTTAATACGCAGGCGGAGAATCTTATCTTATGGACTTTGAGGCCATCCTGTTGGAGTCCGCTGAGCTTGCGCCGGGCATCTTCAGGTTCAGGCTCACGCGCCCGGCAGGCTACGGTTTCAAGGCCGGACAGTACTTCATCCTGGGGCTTGGAGAGGGCCTCGCGAAGCCGTTCTCGTTCTCGAACTCGCCGACGGATGGGGATTATATCGAGTTCGCGACGAGGATGAGCGGCAGCGCTTACAAGAGGAGGCTGGGGGAGCTGCCGGCGGGCGGCAAGGCGACGGTGTCGGCGCCCATGGGCTCGTTCACATACGGTGGGCAGGCTAGGGTCGTATTCCTCGCAGGAGGAATCGGAATCACGCCTTTCCGCGGCATCTGCAGGTGGATGGCGGACACGAGAGCCGACTGCGACGCCGTCCTATTCTGGGGTGTCAACACCATGGAGGAAGCCGTCTTCAAGCGCGACTTCGACTCCATGGAGGCCGCGAACCCAAGGCTGAAGGCGGTCTACGTCGTCGCGAAGCCGCCGGCCGGGTGGAGCGGATGCACCGGATACGTCTGCGCAGGATACGTAGAGGAGAACGCCCCCTGGTGGAGGGATGCTGCATACTACGTCTGCGGCCCCCCGAAGATGACCGAGGCCATGGACGAGATGCTCAAGGAGATGGGAATCCCGAAGGGGAGGATAATGAAGGAACAGTTCAGCGGCTACTGAACGGCTCGTCCCCTCAGGTCGTAGTATGTGTGGCCTGTGACTTCCACTTCGATGCGTTCGCCCAAAACGCCTCCCGGGACGACTATCGGCTTGTACCACCGGTTTCTCGCGGTGCATGTGCCGTCCGGGTTCTCCTCGCTGACGAGGCAGCTTCCCCGCCAGCCGGCCCAGCGGCCGTTCCGCTCAAGGCCCACCCGCTTGAACACGTCCGCCATCCTCCTGCTCCTCGCCTTCACCGTGCCGCCCGGCAGCTGCCTGAGGGCTGCCGCCGCCGTCCCCGGCCGCGGCCAGTAGCGGGTGGAGTTCAGTATGTCCGGCTTCGCCTCCTCTATCAGGGCCACGGTATTCTCGAATGCGCCTTCTGATTCAGTCGGGTAGCCGACTATCACGTCGGTGGAGAGCGTCGCGCCGATGCGCCTGAAGGCCGCCGCGACGGCGCGGAAATCGTCGACGGTGTACTTCCGGTTCATGTCCTTGAGCACCCGGTCGTCGCCGCTCTGCACGGGCAGGTGCAGGAACCCGTAGACCTTCGGGCTCCTGTACGACTCCAATAGCTCGTCGAGCATCCCGGCGGCGTGGTCAGGATTCATCATCCCGACGCGCATCATGAAGTCGCCTTCGACGCCTGAGAGCGCGTTGAGGAGCTTGGGCAGGTTCGTCTTCAGGTCGAGGCCGTAAGCGCCCGTGTCCTGGCCGGTCAGCCACACCTCCCTGACGCCGCAGGACAGCATCTCCTCCACCTGCCGGATTATGCTCCTTGGCGGGCAGGATTTGAGTCCGCCGCGGGCGAGCCTTGTCTGGCAGTACGAGCATCCGCCCAGGCATCCTTCGGCGATGGGCACGATTCCGACGGCACGATTCATCAGCCTGCGCGGCAGGGCGGTCTTGTCGGCTGGCTCGGCTATGCGCACGAGCCTGCCGCCATCGGACGCCGCCTTAACCGCGTCCGCGACGTCGTGGGTGTTGACTCCTATGAAGCTGAACGCCGGGAACTCGTCGGCCAGCCCAGGCCTCGCGGAGGGCATGCAGCCTGCAACGACGACACGCCTGCCCTCGGCTTCGAGCTTCCTCAGGAGGCGGACTATCTTCGTCTCCGTCGGCGACTTGACCGTGCAGGTGTTGACGACGACCACGTCCGCCTCCATTAGGCCGCGCTCGGCGATGATGCCGGCTATGATTTCGCTCTCCGCCTGGCTTACGGCGCAGCCGAATGTGACGAGTTCCACGGGGTATAATTACGGCGGGAGGTTTATTACCGGCCCCGTGTGCGCGGTAATGATACCAGGCAATAGCCTGTTTTTTATCGTCTCCGCGAGGATTATGGTCCATGAGGGAAGGCATCGCCCTGGCGGCCGCGTTGTTCCTCTCTGGCTGCCTCGGCGAAACCGGGGTCGTCGAACGGTACGTCTGCGCGGACGGCTGGCTCGCCAAGGACGTCGAGGAGTGCCAGGGGAGGGGGAACGTGTGCCCGGTGGCGAAGTGTCCGGCGTGTCCGTCATGCAAGGCGACGGAGATGACGGGGGCGGCCGTCAACCCCAAGGCCGTCTTCGATGATTCATGCCTGAGGCTGGGCTGCCCTGCCGGGTCCGCGTACGCAGCCAGCGTAACCGGCGGGAAATATCATGTATGCGGCTGCCCGAGCGCAATGAGGATAAAGGCCGGGAACCTCGTCTGCTACCGGACGGCAGGGGAGGCACAGGCCGCGGGTAAGACGCCGTGCGCCTCGTGCATCGGCACTTAAACCCGTCACGCCAAGAGTATATTGCATGGCTGTGAGAGGGAAGAGGCGGACGTACGAAGGCAAAATCGGCGAAGTGCTCGGCGCCGGAGTCACGAAGGCCGGTGAGGACGCGGCAGAGGGCGTACTCAGGCTGTTGGACAGGTACGCCGTGAAGGAAGCCGGCGTGTTCGCGACCGCCGCAGCCGACAGGGGGGACGTCGAGGCCGCCAGGGGCCTCGTCCTGGAGATGAGGGCCGCGACAGGGGAGGCGCTCCTCTTGTACAAGAGGCGCGGCTATGGCGTGGAGAAGGTCGGGGCAGCGTACGAGCGGGCGCTCGGCGCCTCGGATTTCCGGGGGGCTGAGGCGTTCGGCGGCGAGGCCGGGCCGGCGGAAGTCGTCCGGGCCGTGATACACGAGACCGGGAAGGCGTGGACCGGCCTTGCGGAGTGCGTCCGCAGGCGGGCCCAGGCCGACGCGGCATCCAGGGTCGCTGGCACCAGGAGGCCCAGCCCGGAGGAGAAGGTCGTGGAGGGGCTCGCCAGCGTATGGGAGATGGAGTCGAAGGACATGGTCCTCGGCGGGAGGATGGAGGAGCTGCGGAGCGGCCTCGGCCTCAGGACTCTCGCCGCGCTCACCGCAAGGTACTCCTCGCTCGAGAAGAGGGGCCGCGCCGAGGGTATGCCGAAGGCATACCTGTGGGCGGAGCGCGCCTACTGGCTGACAAAGCACGGCATCAGGTACCTGGCGGGGCTGCCGGGCAACAGCGCCCAGGCCGAAGGGCTCGGGCGACTCGGGGCTGAGTATGAGGAGAGTCTCGGAGCCAGCGGCCTCGCCAGGGAGAGCGGGGGCGCAGTCGGGGTAGGCGACGAGGGATGGGACGTCGTCCACAAGGCGGGGGACTTCACAGCCGAGACGTGGGCTAAAATCAAGGCGCTCGTCAAGTAGGCTATTGCCCCCTGAGCTGCCTCATGTGGTCTATCCTCTTTTGTATGAGTGCCGGGGTGCCGATGTCTTTTCTGTAGAACAGTTTTCCTTTTACGTGGGGCATGCACTTCTCGGCGGTCTCCTCGGCTTCCGCTATTGTGCCGCCGAGGCCGACGACGCCGACAGCCCTCGACTTTGAGGTGAGGATTCTCCCGGCCTCCTCTCGGACCGCTGCATAGTATACGTGGCCTCCGAGGGCTGTTATAGCCTTCTCGTCGACCGTGACTTCGACGTTGTTGAGGGGGCGCTCCGGGTAGCCTTCGGGCACCAGGTACTTGCAGACCGTGGCCTGCTCCTTGAACTTCGGCTTCCCCGTTATCCTGCCTGTGCCTATCTCCAGGCAGAGCTCGGCCATGTCGCTCTCGAGGGTCGACATTATGTTCATCGCCTCCGGGTCGCCGAGGCGGGCGTTGTATTCTATGGTCCTGATCCCGTCCTTCGTGGCCATGAACTGCCCGTAGAGGAAGCCCTTGTAGGGCTGGCCGGTCTCCTTCTTCACCGCCTTGACGGTGGCCTCCATTATTTTGAGGCCGTCGCCGTAGTCCTTCTCCGTGGCGAAGGGGAGTATGTATCCCCGGTCTGTGTAGCTTCCCATGCCGCCGGTGTTTGGTCCGACGTCGCCGTCGTAGGCGCGCTTGTGGTCCTGCACCATCGGCGTCCCCACGACCTTCTTCCCGTCCACGAAGGCCTGGAGCGTGAACTCCTCGCCGATGAGCCGCTCCTCAAGGACGACCTTCGGTATCTCGCCCATCCGGGTGCCGAATATCTCCCTGACGTACTCTTTCGCGCCGGCTGAGTCGAAGTGTTCGCCCATGATTTTCACGCCCTTGCCGCCGGTGAGCCCCGCAGGCTTCACCGCGAGGTCGCCTCCGAAGCCGTCGATGTATGAGCATGCCGTGTCCGCGTCCTCGAAGACGCCGAACCTCGGCGTCCCCGGAACCTTGTATTTCGCCATCAAGTGACGGCAGAAACTCTTGTCGGTCTCCAACTGGGCGGGGGCACGGGCCGGGCCGACGCACGGTATCCCCGCGCCCTCGAGCGCGTCCGAGACGCCTGTGGCGAGAGGGGCCTCTGGGCCGATGACAGCCAGCTCGGCGCCGCACCTGCCGGCGTATGAGAGTGCCGCCTGCGGGTCCAGGATGTCGCCCACCGCGTATCCGGCCGCGAGCCTCGCGAGGCCCGGGTTCGCCGCAGGCATGTGCGCGTACAGTTCCACGCCGGAGGGGCTCCGCTTCAGGGCCGCCGCTATAGCGTGCTCCCTCGCGCCGCCGCCGACCACCAGCACCTTCATGGTTGAGAGATTAGCCGGGGAGGATATATATTACCGGCGTGGAATATGTTACCCGGCGATGGAATCGGTCCTTATTGCGTTCACCGTCTGCCTTGCGCTGGCTTTCCTCCTGTCTGAGCTCTGCCTCAGGCTCGGCCAGCCGAAGGTGGTCGGCCAGATAGCGGCGGGCCTCGTCCTCGGGCTCCCGTTCTTCTCCGGCATATTCACGGCCGAGAGCAGGGCTTTCGTCTCCTCGCTGTCGGACATCGGCGTCGTCTTCCTCCTGATGCTCGTGGGGACGGAGATGAGGGTGAGGGAGCTCAAGAAGGCTTCGAAGAAGGCTTTCGCGCTGGCGACCGCCTGCTATGTGGTGCCGCTTACGGCCGGGTACCTGTTCATGAGGCATGTCATGGGATACGACCCGCTCACGTCGCTCGTCGTCGGGATATGCCTGGCCATCAGCGCCGAGGCCGTGACTATAGACATACTGATGGAGTACAAGCTCCTGAAGACGCAGTTCGGGACGGTCCTCATGGAGGCCGGGATGATAGACGACGTCTTCGGCATCCTGTCTCTCGCCGCTGTCATCGACGTCGTCCAGGGCGGCGGCTTCGGGAGCCTCGCCAGGATGCCGGGGGACTTCCTCAGCTTCCTCGCGATAGCGTATGTCCTTGGGTTCCTGCTCCTGCCCCGGGTCGCGCGCGTGGTCTGGAGGGAGAAGTCCGAGGCGGCGGTCTTCAGCCTGGCGATAATATTCGGGATGATAGTGGTGATGATATCCGTCGGCTTCGGCTTGAGCTCGGTCGTCGGCGCCTTCGTCGCCGGGATAATAATCCAGCTGTCCATCAAGAACAGGACCGAGGAGAAGGAGATAGACGCCGACCTCAACGTGGTCACCTTCGGCCTCATCATACCGTTCTTCTTCATCTACACCGGCCTCAACATGAACGTGCTCGGGATTGGAGGCAACGTGTGGCTGATAGCCGCCATCACGGCGATAGCGCTCATAGGCAAGATGGCGGGGGCCTTCATCATGGGCGCAATCTACAGGATGAGGATTCCGGAGAGGGTGCTCTACGGCTGGGGCATGTGCCCGCGCGGGGCGGTCGAGCTGATTATCGCCAACATCGCGAAGGAGAGCGGCCTCATAGACGACGGCATGTTCACCGCTATCGTGGCGATGGCCATCATAGCCGCCATAGTTTCGCCTATCATGTTCCGCAGGAACTGCTTCAGCGGCGTATGCCACATCAAGCCCCAGGAGGCCAGGCACAACCACCACGCCTTATAGGAGCCCGAACCAGGCGAGGAGTCTCTGCAGTAGTGTGGCTTCGTGCGCGGCTTTTTGCGCCGAGGCCATGCCCGTCAGCGGGTTCGCCGTCTCCTTCAAGGCCGTCGCGGCCGGCTGCGTTGTTGTCGGCGGCTCCGTGGTGGATGTGGGGGGAG
>JBFYKH010000011.1:0-6908 GCA_041306075.1 Candidatus Altarchaeota archaeon | reverse complement strand
TCAGGCTCGCCTTCCTCGCCGCCGTGAACCCGTTCGGGTGGAGCCAGGATGAGATGGTAAAATACTCGTTCCCCGATGCCAGGGAGTACCACCAGCTCGCAGTGAAGTTTACGAAGGACCTGAAGGGGGGCATCCTCCAGCCGTTTATAAAATTCAACCTGCTTTACAAGACGCCGGCATATCCGGCATTCATATCGCTGGTCTACAGCACGGCAGGCCTGAGATTCTGGCTGGTTATGCTGATTCAGGCGCTAATGGACACAGCCGTCTGCGCGATGGTTTACGCCCTGGCGTCAAGGCTGACTTCCAACAGGTACGCCCCGCCCATATCGGCCCTGTTCTACGCCCTGGACCCGCTGCCGATATACTATCCGACGATGCTGATGACCGAGCCCCTGTTCGGCCTATTCACGGTCGCCGGAATCTACTGCCTGGTAGTCGCCGAGTCCAGGGGCTGGCAGCTTAGGTACGTCTTTTCCGCGGGGGTGCTGCTTGGCGGGGCGACCCTTGTGAGGTACATAGGGGCTTATCTGCCCGTGGTCCTGGTCGCCATCGTACTGGGCTCCATGAGGCTTGGGGGCGTAGGGTGGGGGAGGACGATATTCGTGGTATTACTTCTCGTCTTCTCGTACATGGCGGCGCTCGCTCCGTGGCAGTACAGGAACTATGTCGTCTACGGGTATTATTCCCTCGGAACCTACCTCGGCACCAACATGTGCTACTTCAACGCAGGGCATATCATAGGCATGAGCGAAAACAAGACGTTCCCAGCCTCCGGACTACAGTGCAGGATTAAGGACGAGACCAACCCCTTGGCTGCGGCGGACAGGAGGTTCTATATAGGATTGGCGACCATCCTCGACCGCCCGGACGAGTACGCCGGGGAGCATATGAGGGGAATCGTCGAACTGTTCACGAACAGGCCGAGCCTCGTGCCCAAACGCATATGGATGATGTACGGGAAAATCTTCGGGGGATACGGCGTTGTAGAGCGCGATTTCAAATCGTCCGTCAAGGCGTATATCGCCGCGCTCGTTGCGGCGCAGGTATTGGCGTCGATAGTCGCGCTCAGGGGATTGCGCCGGGAGATGAGGTCGGCGTTCACAGCCGCCGTATTAATAGGCGCCATCGCCTATTTTTTGAATGCGACCGGCATATACGGGGCCTCCACCTTCATCGACAGGTATCCCTTCCCGATACTGCCGTTCATGTCGATAACCGCCGGCGCCGGAGTGGCTTATCTCCTGGCAGCGGCGAAGCATGCGGCGGAAAAGAGGAGGGGAAAATGCGAGGCCGGCGTGACGGGCGAATGCGCGCCGGTTAATGCGACGAACCAGCGACCATGACGAGATCGGACGAGGACTGCCATCCGGCATCGGCCCAGGCGAGACTGACGGAGAGGCTGGACGCCAACCTGGGGTACAACTGCAACAACGACTGCGTATTCTGCTACTTCAGGGACCGCAAGAACCTGAGCGAGCCCCTACCCACCGAAGACGCCATGAGACTCCTCAAGAGCATCAGAGGAGCCGGCATAAAGGACGTGGAACTGACCGGCGGCGAGGTCACGCTGCACCCCGACATAACGAGACTCATCACGTACGCCAAAAGAAAGCTGGGCTTCAGGAGCGTGACCGTGATAACCAACGGCTCCCGGATGTGCGACAGGGGATTCACGCAGAAGCTCGCAGACGCAGGCCTCGACGACGCCCTCGTATCCGTGCACGGGCCCGACGCCGGAACCCATGACGCCCTCACCAGGCGCAAAGGGTCGTTCGACGAGGCGGTTGCCGCGATAGGGAACGCATTGGATTGCGGCCTGACGGGCAGGAGCAACACCGTCGTCACCGGGAACAACTACGAGGCGGCGCGGGACATCGCGGGCCTGGTGGCGTCCCTCGGAGTCGACAACGCTAATTTCATCCATTTCTCCCCGCTCGACGACGCGGACATGGCCGACGACAGCATGATGCCCAGGTACTCCGACACGTCGGCGTGCATGAAGAGGATGATAGACGCGCACGGGGGCAGCATAGGCGAGCTTTCCGTCAAGGTTATACCCTTCTGCTTCATGACGGGGTACGAGAGCCACGTGATAGACCTCTACCAGAACAACTACGACCCCCACGAATGGGACTACTACGCCAGGGTCAAGATAAGGCGAGGCCGAGCGCTGGCGCTTCTGGCCGCAACCGCAGGCGCGGCGGCCTACCTTGGCCCGGATGGCATCCGCCGGCTCGGCTGGAGCAGGGCCCTGAGGGAGGGGATAGTGAGGGCAGAAGCCAGAAGGCATTGCGTCAAGGGCGAAGCGTGCAGTGAGTGCAGGTTCGACGGCATATGCCCCGGCGTCTGGAAGGCCTACGCCAGGAAGCACGGCCTTGACGAGCTGAAGCCCGCATCCGGGGAGAGGATAACTGATTCGGCGCACTATATCAGGGGCGTATGACACTGTCGGAGGCCGGGATATTAATGCGAAAATGGGATAAGATATGTGCCAAAGCAGAATCTCCGGGCCATAGGGGCCGCATACAGGTCGTCGATGCTCTTCGACTGCCCCCCGCTTTTCGCCAGTCACACAACGCCGAAAAAGGCGGCTAATCTCGGCTTATGCGCGCTCGAGTACCTTGCCGGGCGGGAGAGGGTCGCGTCATGGCCTATCGAGGCCACAATCGAGCCCACGAACACATGCAACCTGAGGTGCCCCTACTGTAGGACAGGCTCCGGCGAGTACGGCAGGCCGAAGGGGATGATGAGCATGGACGTTTTCAGGGGGATAATGAACGAAATCGGGGACTACCTTTATCTCGTTTCCCTCTTCTCCCACGGGGAACCGTTTCTTTCGGATGACCTCCTGCGCATGGTGAGGTACGCTAGGGACAAGGGCGTGGCGTCCATGGTCCATACCAACCTGAACGTCAAGTTGGACGACGAGCGCGCCGGAGAGGTCGTCAAAAGCGGCCTGACGTACCTGAGCGCGTCCATAGACGGGGCGACAGACGACACGTACAGGGGATACCGCAGGGGGGGAAGCCTTGAGACCGTCCTGAAGAACATCGACGCAATCAACGCGCAGAAGGCGGCGCTCAAATCCAGGCAGCCGCGCCTGATATGGCAGTACCTCCTGTTCAAGCACAACGAATCCGAGCTCGGGGAGGCGCGGAAGATGGCGCGGGACAGGGGCATGCGCTTCAGAGTCCTCTTCCCGAAGACGCCGGAGGGCGACCGGCCGGCATCATACGAGGGCAGGCCCACGCACAGGCAGGGGAGGGGATGCAATTTCCCGTGGACCACCGCCAACTACGCCTGGGACGGGTCGCTCGTGCCGTGCTGCCAAGCCTACTACGGGAGCGACGACCTCGACGGGGCGCCCACCGGCAGATTCCGTCGGGCGTGGAACAACGAGAAGGCCCGAGCCATCAGAAGGTATCTCAGCAGACACAACAGGCAGGCCGAAGGGGGCGTCATCTGCCACCGCTGCCCGGAGGACTACTTTTGGAAGACCATGGGAAGATGAAGGTGACTGTCGTCGTGCCGGCGTACAACAGCGAAAGGACCATCGTCCAGTGCCTGGAGGCCATAGCCGGCTCCACGGAGCGGGTAGGCGAGCTGATAGTCGTGGACGACGCGAGCACCGACCGCACTGCAGCCTTGGCCGGGGGATTCCAGTGCAGGATACTGAGGCTGGACAGCAACCACGGGCCGGCGCACGCGAGACACGTCGGAATGATGGAGTCGAGGGGCGACGTGGTCGTGTTCGTCGATTCGGACGTCCTCGTGGAGCCAGACACCATAAAAAAGCTGACCTCCGCGCTCTACGATGAGCCTGACGTCGCGGCCGTGGGGGGGATACTCTCGAAACGGCACCCGAACAGCAACTTCCTAAGCGCGTACAAAAACCTCTACATGAACTTCATCCTTAGCAGATGCCCCAGGTACGTGGACTTCATATACGGGTCGATATTCGCGTACAGGAAGGACCGCATCCGGCTGCCGCGGACCTTCATGAGGCTCGGCGAGGACACCGAGCTCGGAGAGCTGATAAACCGCCAGGGCTGGAGCATCCTCCTGGACAAGGACGTCCAGGTCGTCCACATGAAGAGGTACGGCATCGCGTCCTTCGCAAGAAACGACTTCGCCATACCGTACCACTGGGCGCACCTATTCATAAAGCACAGGGGCTGGAGCAAGATACTCAGGCGGAGGAGGTTCTTCCACGCCCGGGCCTCGCAGCTTGCAAGCATGCCGCTGCCGTACCTGACCGTCCTGGCGCTTGCAGTCGACCACACGCTCGCGGCCGCCCTGTCAGCCCTGTTCGTTATGCTGAACATGGACTTCTTCGACTTCCTGAGGAGGGAGAGGGGTGTCGGCTTCGCCCTGGCGTCAGTCCCCGTGACCTGGCTGGACACTGGAATCATGGCCCTGGGAGCCGCATCGGGTTTCGCGCTCGCTATCGGCGGGAAGGCGTTTCATGCCCCCGCAGTCGAGGGCAAAGATGGCCCGTAGACTTTTACGCTACGCCCTGGACGTGGCAGGAAAGGACGCGCTCATATGGGCGGGCGCGAAATGCGGGCGCTGCCTGAACTCCCCCTACAGAGTCATCCTCTCGGTAACCGACTCCTGCAACGCAAGATGCATCACATGCGACAGGTGGAGGAACACGACAGCGGCCGAGGAGCTGACAGAGGACGAATGGAAGACCCTTGTAGGGGACATAGTCGGCTGGATAGGGCCATGCCACCTGTCGTTCACAGGCGGCGAACCCACGATAAAGCCGTGGATATACGACCTGGTATCCTACGCGCACGGGCTTGGAGCCTACTGCGACATATCGACCAACGGCCTGGCGCTAGTGGGGAGGGAGTGCGACAGGCTGATAGGCTCGGGAGCCGACTTCGTCCTGTTCTCGCTGAACAGCATGGACCCGGCCATCCACGACCGCTACAAGGGGGTTTCAGGATCCCACGAAAGGGCGGTCTCCGCTATTAAATACCTGGCAGAGAAGGGGGGAATTGCCATAGGAGTCACGTTCATGGTGACGTGCGAGAACTACGGTCAGATGGCCGATTTCGCGAAGTGGGTGTCTGGTGCCGGAGCCGCCAGCGTAGACTACCAGGCGATACGCGACAACTTCGGCCCGAACTTCAGCCCCAGACCGTCCATGACCGCCTCCAAGACGAACCCACTTTGGGGCACGGTTGATGCGGCCAGGCTCGTCGCCGAAGTCGATAGGCTCATTGAAGCTAAGAGAGCGGGGGCTCCTGTGGTGACATCCGACAGGGAGCTTCTCAACTTCAAGAGGTACTTCAGGGACCCTCAGACTGTGGAGCGCAGGCGGAAATGTAGAATAGGTTGGGGAGGCGCCATAGTCTCATCCTATGGGGACGTCAAACTCTGCTACTCCACCCCAACAGTGGGCAACGTCAGGAGGAAGAGCATACGTGACATCTGGGAGTCTGATGAGGCTGGAAGGGTCAGGCAGGGGATGCTTGAATGCGCCATACCCTGCATGTCAGCCTGCCTGAGAGACAACAGCCTCAGGGACAAGTACGCGATGTTTATGGCGCGGTCGAGTGCCAAACCTAGAAAGGCAGCCAAATGAGAAGCGGCTGAACGCCTTGCAACCGACACGTACCTACAGGAATTCGTTATAAGGAGGGGGTTGTTGCCAAACAAGTATACCGCTACACCCGGATTTTTCCAATAGCGCGAGTGGACGACGTATTTAACTAGCTGGATTTAGAGGACGCGCACCCGGTAGTCGGCGATTGGGTTGAAAGCCCCAGGGTACTTGACAACTTCCCCGACAAAAAGCGGCGGTCAGTAGTAGTAGTAGTCCGCGTCGTCGTTGAACTGGAAGCCTGCGCAGAAATTGAATCCATCCAGTAGACTGGCTCTTCAACCGGAGTGAAGAACCCAGCAGCAGAGCTGCGGGGCACAGATGATGCAGATGCCTCATTGTGCACGAACAGCAGGGCTGTTTGTTGCATCCTGCGGAGTTCTACACTCGCCAGACAGCAGGATATTTCATCCCCGCTGCAGAGCAGCGTGTTACAGCAGACACCATAGGTGTCTGGTGTGCCTGAATTGCAGCGGCAATTCATCGCATGCTGTCTGAGCGAATCAATGCCACTACGTGCCCGGCCACCGCAAATTCCTGAGAATGAACTCATCCGGCTCCATGGGGCGGCGTCCCTGAAACCCTACATGGGTCGAGGCCGACCGCCAACGCTGCAGCTAGGATTAATACGCCGGCAGACTTCGCGTTACGCGCGAAAGCCGCGTCAGCCCTGGTCGCGTTGTATGCGGCCGCAACGACTATGGTAGAGGATACATCAGCGATGATAGGGAACTCTATCTACGGAAGGTGAATCACTTACAGAATCCGCCGATAACGTATTTAATGACCGCATGCCCGCGGAAACACGCGACTCCGTAGGCGAGGGAGTCAGCCCACGTATCCCAGAGACCTCAGCTCCTCGGTTAGGTCCGGCTGAGGGCCCAGGTACTCAGGCATCCCGAGCCGACAGCCCGAATTCACCTTTAGAAACTCTTCTAGCTCCCCCGCAAGGCTGACCCCACCCGCGCCTGAACTTATGAGGTTGACTGACTCCGAGGGGTCCGTTTCCAGGTTGTAGAGCTCGAGGGACGAGTTCCGCATGATTAGCCGGTCATTCCCGTCTGGAACATCTATTATTTTCCACCGTCCGTCCGTTAGCACTGTCATATAATCTACGGAGTATCCGGCGCCGGCGTAGACCGTCCTTCGGCGCTCTGCACCTGACATGATGCCAGACACGTCGGCACCGTCGAACGAGAGGTTGAATTTCAAGCCGTTCAATGCCAGGAGGGACGGCATCAGGTCTGTCAGGCTCACAGCCGAGGTGACCCTCCGGTGGCCGCGTGCGGGA
>JBFYKH010000010.1:0-4208 GCA_041306075.1 Candidatus Altarchaeota archaeon | reverse complement strand
GAGAATGCGAGTCTAAGTCCAGCGCGTTTCTTAACGAAAATCGGAATGGCCGCGATATCATCCCCTCCCTCCGATGCCACCAGAGGGTATAAGTTCCATCCTCCGTGTATCCCCATGAGCTTAAGCCACCTCCACTCATGGAAGGGTGTGGTATAATCCGCGACTTTAATCATCTCATCCCACTCCTTAAAGTCTGCACCTCCAACCACTCGGACTTGCATCTTATGCCCTCAGATTACTTTTTTTTTAAAACACATAACTTTTTCATCACAAAAAGCCTGTAAAATTGACCCTGCGAAGATTCTGTCGATTGGGTGCATTGCCGAGAGGATAATCCTCCCTGGTATCTCTGTAATTGTTTTTAGTGCCCCACCTTTAACCTCAAGCCAACCAACTAGCGTGGTCGTATTGTATGTGCGCAATTTCGGATTTTCCCTCCTCCAGAGCGGTTTTAGAATTACCCGCCATATAATGTAATATAACCTTATCGGTTGGTCGAAAAAATAACCTCTCAAGGATTCTTTTTTTGCGCCAGCTTTCGAGAATGCTGCGACATACTCTTCCGGCGTCCTAAAAACAACCCATTTCTTGTTAAGCGTCCTGTTACGTGTAACATCAATAATAATGACCTTCCCCTCATCCCTAGTGACTCTTACGATTTCCGTCGCGTATTTCTCAAAATACTCAGTCTTCTTGGCATAGCACATCGAAAAGCAACAGAAAGAGACGTCGAAGATACTGTCCTTAAATGGTAGTTTCCAACCTAATCCCTGGACGAGGCTGAACTTACCCTTCCTCCTATCCTTTACTGCCTTTAGCATATCGACGGATTGGTCTACTCCAACCACCATCCTCCTGGCACGTGAACAAAGGAATCCGCTCCACCTTCCAGCACCACAACCCACGTCCAGTATAAAATCCTTGCCCCCGGGCTTAATGACGTTTGAGACGACCTCGGTCTGCCGCCTGTCGATGTATCTATCTACGAACTCAGCTGCCCCTGTGAAAATTGAGGTGCGTAAATTGTCACCATCATAAGCATCAACAGCTTTTTTCCAATTTTGATATAACTGCACTCTTTTCATTTTATACCCACATGGTCTGGAATTCAACTCTCCTCATCTTTTTCCTAATGAAGAGATGACCTTACTCGCTTGATAAACCATGGATGAACTAGTGTCCCCAGAGATCAACCATGCTCCGCACTCCGTTGCCTTGTCAATTACACTTTTATAATGCATTCCCCTCCCTGGGAATTCTTTTTCGTTGTATACTGTGTGGTGCCATAGTATTGTGAGTTGGCCTCCGTGTTTTTTTACTTTGTCGTGTATTCGGTTTATGGTTTCTTGGGGGTCGGTTTTTTGGTAGATTAACGGGGTGTCCATGATGATGGTGGGTATGGCCGTGATGTTTATGGGGGTTTTTGTGTGCGGGTCGAACGGTGTGAACGGCCTGCATGTGGCCCACCTGAAGCCGGGCTTGTCCTTGTAGCCTAGGGTGCAGTCGTATCTGAAGCCTGCGGCCTCCTGAGCCCGCCAAGTATCCGGGAACTTGAAGTTCAGGTGATGCTGGCGTATGCCCGTCACGGGGTGGCCGACGACGGCCTCCAGCTTCGCCTTCTCGGCCTTCAGCATGTCCGGTTTGTCGTAGCTGTAGTATGAGCCGTGGAGGCCGACATCCCATCCTCCGGCGTCGAGGCGCCTTATCATGGCGGCCACCCTGGGCTCCTTGAACTCGTACCTCCTGGCCGTCAGGAAGAAGGACTTCAAGTCCCTGAACGTGAACCTCCCCTTCTCCTCGAGGAAGTAGAGGCTGGATTTCACTCCGAGGCCGTCCTCGACATTTATCAGCTCCTCGAAGGTCCAGTAGGGGTCGCGGCCATGGAAGAGGTCGGACACGGAGTTCCTCACCTTCGACAACGCCTCCCCCGGCTTCCCGCGGACCAGGGACTTCAGGGGGCCGCTCACATGCTGGTACGTCTTCCTTATCTCGTCGACGTCGTGGGTCAGACAGACGGCATACGGTGCGCCATTAGGCCACCTGTCTTTCCGCGCAAGGGGCACACCAGCCTTCTTACACATCCTCCCCAGACAGTCCAGGACCAAATCCATGTAGATGTCCAACGCCGGAATCTCCGCAGCCTCAGGGGGATACCGTCCCTCAAGGTGGCCTGCGAGTATCCTCCCCGCCTCATGGAAGGCGTCGAAGCCGACGACAATCTCCTTCTCCCTCTCCGCGACGCACGGGTATGTTTCGCCAGACTCGAAAGCAGCTAATGGTTCGCCGCCCACTTCAGACGGGGTCTCGAACAGGGGGGCGCGCTCGCCGCCGTAGGAAAGCCACCCGCACACGTCCTCCTGGATGGGGTTCTCCAACACCCGCAAAGTGTACTCGGCCTTGGACTCGACATCCCCGTAGGCGATACACACCCTAGCGTCCCCGGACGGCTCAGGCAGGCCCTCTGTCTCCCAGAAGTGCCTGATTCCGTGGAGACGGAACGGGTCATCCGTCGAATAAACGAGTGAAATCATTTTAATGCTGTAATCCTCTCATAGGCTGCCGGCGCATCCGGGTGGTAGACTATGTCCTGTGTTAAGGTTATGAACTCGCCATCGTCCGGCTCCCGGCAGGCGAGCGCATCGTCCCACGCCTTGACGGCCTCTTCGGCTCCCACGTTGGCGTAGACGTCGTATGCCGACGGCATGGTCGAGTAGACGGCCGAGGCAATGCTGGTCTGGGTCTCGATGTTCCTGAGCTGGCCCTCTATCCTCTGCCGCGCCTTCTTGTCGGAATCAGGCGCGCCATGGAGGTGGGAATCCAACTCCCTCCTCCTGGCCGACACCAGGGCTGGCGCGTCTGACTCAAGCAGTTGGTGTGCGGATACTCCGAGGGCCTTCGCCAGGGAATCCAATGCCACCTTGTGGGCGGCTCCCAGGTAGAAATCCCTCCCCCTCCACGCGAGAGTAGCTGGCTTATGGACGCCTAAGGCGTCTGCGGCGTCGTTGGCAACGGCTCCGTACCTGAGGCCGCCGCCCGAGCCGGAGACGAAGAGCGTAGTGCATAATCCCTCGGAGAAGACGAGGTTCCGGGCCACGGCAGTGGGCGCCAAATCCGGGTAATGCGCCCTGAAGTCCGCGAGGGCGAAGCCATGCCCCTTCTCGCAGACCGGGCAGCGGCCCTGCACCAGCCCCCCGTGGAGCGACAGCGTCACCTTCCCGCCGCAGCCGCAGTGCAGCCAAAAAGGGAAGAAGTAATCCTCCGCCCTCCCAAGCTCGCCGGCAAGGCCCCTCTTCTCCACGGAACTGTTGCAGGCGGAGGCGAATTCCCCGGACCGTTCGGCGAGCCTCCATGCAGCCTCAGCGAACAGGTTTTCCCTCTGGACGTCGGAGTAGCGGAAGAATAGGACTCTGAGGCCGAGGAGTTCGGTGCACACCCTCGCGAAGAAGAACGCGTTCATGTCCGCGAACGTTTTCGCCCGCCCATGGCAGTCCCCTAAAATGGAGTTCAGCCCGGCGATGTTGCCGGATATCCCCCCCCAGTCCGCGCCCGCCAGTCTGGCATTCCTCTCGTACATGGAGCGTATGTCCTGCAGCTGCCTGTCAAGCGCCTGCCTCTCAGGCTTCGGCAGGGAATCGAAGCGCTTCCACCTGTCGCCTCCGCCGATGGAAAAGCCGGTTCTCACGAAGCCGTCCCTGCTGTGATCCGGCACCCTCCCATGGTGGAGTATCGGCGCCGTGCTGATGTTGTAGTCGGCGAAGCCGAATACCGCAATGGTGTCCGGCGCCGACCTGGCGAGCCGGTCAAGGAGGAAAACCTTCCTCCAGACCCCCGCATGGGGCATGAAGTTGGGCTGATGGCCGGACTCAATGACGAGCGTCCCGGTTGAATTATACTCTCCGATGCCGCATTCCCTGTGGAACCTGTCCCCGATGTCCGCGAGGCCCCTCAGGTTCGCCGCCTGCTCCTTTGAGGGGGGTTGTCTCCTCAGGGACCTGACGTATCCGCCCGCGTCCATGTTCAGATGTACTCGCCGACTACCTTGTGGAAGACGGGGATGGGGTCTTCGAGCTCGTCCCTCAGTTTCGCGGCCTTCGCCTTCACGTCCTTCCTCTTCTTCTCGTCGTTCAGGAGCTCTATGGCCTTGTCCGCGGCCTCTTTGAGGTCGAGCGTCGGCAGGAGGAGGCCTTTCTCGTGCAGGTACTTCTCCC
>JBFYKH010000009.1:0-8264 GCA_041306075.1 Candidatus Altarchaeota archaeon | reverse complement strand
TAGCGGCCGTCGCACTGGCAGCCGGTTCGGCGTCGGCGGCGGTCGACATAGACGACATGTCCGTGAACGTCAACCCGAGCACCATAACCGCCGGAGATGACTTCGACGTCACCATAAGGCTTGAGGACCCAAGCGACAGCGATACCTCGGTCGACCTGGACATCGAGATAACGGTCGACGGAATCCTCGCCCACAGGGACACGATGAGAGTAAGCCTATCCGAAGGCAACGACAAGTTCATAAACCTTTCGTCATCCGACTTCAACGTCGACGGCGACGACGTATGGGGCAAAAACTGGCTCGCATGGGGGTGCATCGAAGACGCCGACGTAGAAGTGACCGTCAGCGGCGACGTCGACGACATCACCGACTCAGACCAGCTGACCATAGAGGCGGGCTCGAGCAGAAGGGAGATAAGCCAGGTGGACATAGACCCAGCAGCACTCTCGCTTGAGGACAGGCTGACCGTCACGGTCTACGACGAGGACGACGACCCCCTGGACGACGCCGACGTCAAGTTCACATACATAGAGGAAGGCGACGACGACGGCGTCTGGGACGTCGATGACGACTACAAGGAGAGGAGCACCGACAACGACGGCGAAGCCAAGTTCACGCTCTCAAAGGACATAACCGACGCCGGGAAGGGCAGGTACCAGCTCGACGTGAAGGCGGACGAGTACTGCAAGGTCACGGAACTCCACTCAGTCCAAAACAGCCTGAACATAAGCGACCCCGAGCCTGCAACCCCGAAGGTCGGGGAACAGTTCAAATTGAGGGTCACGACGCCCGCAGGGAAGGCCGCCGTAGGCCTCCTGGTGACACTTAACCCCGGGGGCACCAAGTCGAAGGTGCTGATGGACGGCTACGCGCCGTTCACGATAACCGCGCCCGGAACCTACACCGCGATGGTCGGCGGCGGCACCACAGGCTTCGACGAAGTCCTGAAGACCGTGAAGGTCTCCGCGAAGGCGTCGCTCCTCGTCTCTGTCTCGCCGGACCCGGTGTCAGTCAACAAGCCGGTCGTAATAAAGGTCGAATCCGACGGGAAGCCTGTGGAGGGCGCGACCGTCAGGGTCACGCCGCCCGGAAGCACCGAACAGACGCTGCCAGGCACAACCTCCAACACGGGCACCATATCATACACGCCGACAACCTCCGGAGACCACGTCGTAAGGGCGGGCAAACAGCCATTTGACGACGGCTCAGACACGTTCAGCGCGAAAAACAGCTTCCAGATAGAGGTGCCTGCCCCCTCGACGATAAAGAAGGGCTCGCAGGTCGTCATCACCGTAAAAGACCAGTCCGGGGCGCCTGTCAGCGGAGCCAGCGTCTCCGTAGGCCAGGACGTGACCGGGACCACGGACCAGAGCGGCAGATACGGGTTCGTACTGCAGGAAGTCGGGACGTACAACGTCGTCGTCAAGAAGACCGGCTTCATGGACGAGAAGGCCGTCATATCGTCGAGCGGCCAGCTCACGGTGAAGCTCGACAGGAAGGAGATAACGCTCGACGACGCGGTCAAGGTCACGGTAGTGGATGCTGACGGAAACCCGACTGTTGCGGACATCAGGGTCTCAGGCCCCGGCGGGACAGACAGCGCGACGGCGTCCGAGTACACGGCTACGCCGAAGAAGGCCGGCGACTACGCCATCGAGGCCTCCAAGCAGAACTACCAGGGGGCAACCGAGACCCTGAGGGTTAATCCGAGGCCCCTCGCCCTCGCATACTACTTCAGGGGCAGCCAGCTCGTGATAAATGCGACGTCCAACGGGAAGCCCGCCGCAGGCCTCAAGGTAGACGTGAGGTCCGCCAACAGCACGAGCAGCCTCGTCACGGACGCGGCGGGAACGGCGCTGTTTGCGGCGCCGGCGACAGGCGACTACGTCATATCCGTGGACAACGGGGATTACTCGTCGAGCCCGGTCACCGCGGCAAAGTCGGCCTCATCGCTCCTGTCGGACCTCTGGGTGCCGGTGCTGATAATACTGGTGGGCCTCGTCCTGATAGGCATATTCGCCGTCGTACTCCTGAGCCTCCTGCAGAGGAGAGGCCGCGGAGCCAAGCCGGCGTTCAAGAGGGCTGTCGGAAGCAGGCTCGGCGGATAGGCCGCAAACCAGGTACAACATGCATCTGACGACGAACGTCCTGGGCTCGTTCGTGGCGAAGAACGGGAAGATAATAAAGGAGGCGCGCTTCCCAAGCGAGCCCGAGGAAGTCGCAAGGAGGCTGGGACGGGCCGGGAAGTCGTTATGCGACGAGGAGAGGAAGCTCATAGAGGAGCTGATAGCCACAGGGAACAGGAGCGTCCACGTCCTGAACACGCAGAGGTTCATGGGCTCCGGCCTCGACATAACGTTCCTCGAGGAGGAGGACAGGATACCCGTCTACAGGATAGCCGCCGACCGCAACATTGACAAGCACCAGGTCGACAACCTCATAAGGAAGGTCAACAGGATACTGGTCGCCGAAAGGCTGAAGGAGGTCGACAGGGACCAGGTGCTCATACAGGCGGTGGACAGCCTCGACGACATGGACGAGGCTATAAACCGGCTCGTCGAGAGGCTCAGGGAATGGTATTCCCTGCACTTCCCGGAGCTCGACCCCCTGGTCGTCGCCCACGACACGTACGCGAAGCTCGTCATCGAGGCCGGGAAACGCGACGCCTACGGGGCGTACAAGCTCTCCTTCGACGCGGCCCTCAACGACAAGATACTCAGGAAGTCGAAGGATTCCCTCGGCGTCGAATTCTCCGACCTCGACATCGAAGCCGTGAGAGTCCTCTCCAGGCAGATAGTGAGCCTCCACAAGTCCAAGGAGGAGATAGAGGCGTACATAGGCGGGCTCATGACCGGCATCGCCCCCAACATCAACGCGCTCACCGGGCCCCTCCTCGGCGCCCGCCTCATATCCCTCGCCCACGGCCTAAACAGGCTCGCCACGCTCCCGGCCGGGACCATACAGCTCCTAGGCGCCGAAGACGCCTTCTTCAGGTTCCTGAAAAGCGGGAAGAATCCGCCGAAACACGGCGTCATATTCCAGCTGCCGGCGATAAGGGGAGCCGCCAGGAACAAACGGGGGAAGATAGCGAGGACGTTCGCCGCGAAGGTCGCGCTCGCCTCCCGGGCCGACGCCTTCCACGGCGAATACATCGGCGACAGGCTGAAGGCCGACATGGAAAAGAGGATAGCCAGCATCAAGTGAACGCCACGACGCTACAGCCCCCCCCCCCCCGCCCGCAAAACAGCGTAAAACTCGAGTGTTCATCAGCAGCTACCCGTACAACCCTTTCTTGCGAAGAAAGCGTTGACGGAAAGAAACCACATAAACTCGAGTGTTCATCAGCAGCTACCCGTACAACCCTTTCTTGCGAAGAAAGCGTTGACGGAAAGAAACCACATAAACCCGAGTGTTCATCAGCAGCTACCCTTGTCGTCATTGGTCGGACTACTTCGCTCTCATCACCTGAACAGATAATCTTAGATGCTTTTGGTATATAACCCCCGGGCAAGGCACCTGAGTCTATGGCGAGCCCCGCCCCCACAGCATTAGTTACGTTTACTCAGCATTCGCGCATAATCCGACACGCCGCCGCAGACGCCCCCATACGGGATAATCCAGCGAGGAAACGGTTTAGAATCGCAACGTCGCAGGAAACCATGAACGATGTTTATGCAAGGAGGGGTGTTTATATACCCCGAGGTAGAATAAGTTACTCCCTGATTTAGGGGGGATTAAAGAGGTGAATTTATGGCTGACATATGGGGAGAGATAGGGACTGCGGCCGGCAAAGTCTGGACCGCCATCAACAGCGGCAAGCCGGCAACGCTAGCCGAGGTAAAGAAGAAGACCGGACTCGACGATTACGTCATCGCGATGGCCCTGGGATGGCTCGCGCGAGAGGACAAGGTAGTCCTTGACAAGAAGGGCGCCGTCGTCACGGTAAAGCTGAAATAAGGCTTGACTCATCTGGGGGGGTGAGAGATTATGCGCATAGCCTTGTTCTCATGGGAGACGTTGAATTCCATACCCGTAGGGGGAGTAGCAGCAGTAGTCACGCAGCTATCCGAGGCCCTTGCAGCCAACGGGCATGAAGTCCACGTCTTCACAAGGATGTCCGAAGGCAAGCAGGAGCACGAGCTCATCAGGGGGGTCTGGGAGCACAGGTGCCTGAGCCCCGGCTGCGAGGACTTCATAGAGTACATGGACCACATGTGCGACAGCATGGTCTCATGCTTCCACTGGGCAGAGGTCAAATACGGGAGATTCGACGTCCTACACGGCCACGACTGGCACGTCGTCAACGCCCTCGCGAACATAAGGGCGAACAAAGGCTACACCAACGTCGTCTGGACAGCCCACAGCACCGAGTACGGCAGAAACGGCAACAACTTCGCCGACAACTGGTTCTCAGCCCGGGTCCGCCACAGGGAATGGCTGGGAGGGTATATAGCCAGGAAAGTCACCACGGTCTCCTACATCATGCGCGGCGAACTCGGGAGGGAGTACCAGGTGCCGGAAAACAAGGTCACCGTAGTCTACAACGGGATAGACACCAGCAAGTTCCAGGGCTCCGTCGACGCCGGACGCGTGAAGGAACGGTTCGGCTTCCACCCCCTGGACCCGCTGATACTGTTCTTCGGGAGGGTGGCGTACCAGAAGGGGCCGGACCTCCTGCTGGAGGCGGCGCCCGACGTCATAAGGGAGTTCTACAACGCCAGGTTCATATTCGCAGGCAGCGGCGACATGACCGAGCACATCAAGGGGAGGGCGAGCTGGCTCGGGATAGGAGACAAGGTGAAGGTGACGGGCTACGTGGACGAGAAGACGAAAAGCGACCTCTTCAAGGCCTCGGACATCGTCTGCATACCATCCAGGAACGAGCCGTTCGGGATAGTCACCCTCGAGGCATGGGCCAGCGGGAAACCGGTAGTCGCCACCGATGTGGGAGGCCCCTCAGAGGTCATAGAAAATTTCAGGACGGGCGTCAAGGTCAACCTGACCCCGGAGAGCATCGCCTGGGGCCTGAAGTACCTGCTCGGCGACAGGAGCGGCGAAAGCCTCAAGAGGATGGGGACCGTATGCCGGAAGGAGGCTGAAAAATACGACTGGCGCGAGCTCGCGAAACAGTACCTGAGGGTGTACCAGCAATGACTTCGATATGCGTCTACTTCCAGGTCCACCAGCCCTACAGGCTGAGGTGGTTCTGGCCGAACGGGGATGCGAAGGGGGGGCTTGAGGACTACTACTTCGACAGCGGCCTGAACGAGTTCACGTTCAGGAAGGTTGCGAAGAAGTGCTACTGGCCGGCCACGCAGAACATACTGCACAACATAGACGCCCTCAAGGGCCAGAACAGGAAGTTCAAGGTCTCGTACTCGCTCTCCGGGTGCATACTCGAGCAGATGGAGCGCTGGGACCCCGACCTCTTGGACCTGTTCAGGCAGATGGGGGACACCGGCTGCGTCGAGTACATATGCGAGACCCAGTACCACTCGCTCTCAAGCCTGTTCGAAGAGAGGGAGGAGTTCAAGGAGCAGGTCAGGGACCACAGGCGGATGGTGAAGGACTACCTCGGGCAGAAGCCCGCCGTATTCAGGAACACGGAGCTCCTGTACCACGACACCATCGCCAGGGAGATAGAGGAGCTCGGATTCAAGGCCATCATGACGGAGGGCATAGAGAGGATACTAGAGGGCTGGAAGAGCCCGAACTACGTGTACACGAGGAAGGACGGCGACCTCAGGGTCCTGTTGCGCAACTACAAGCTCTCCGACGACGTCGGCTACAGGTTCTCCGCCAGGTGGTGGAGCGGGTGGCCGCTCACAGCCGAGAAGTACGCGGACTGGCTCTCCTGGAGCCCGGAGGACACCATCAACATATTCATGGACTACGAGACCTTCGGGGAGCACCAGTGGGAGGACACCGGCATATTCCATTTCCTGGATGCGATGCCCCACAAGGTGCTGGAGAAGGCCAACCTCGAGTTCAACACGCCGTCGGAGGTCGCGGAGAAGTACTACCCCCGCGGGGAAATCAAGGTGCCGTGGTATGAGACGGTCTCGTGGGCGGACATGGAGCGCGACGCCACCGCATGGCTCGGGAACCACATGCAGCACCTGAACTTCTCGAGGCTGAAGGAGATGGAGGCCGACGTCCGGGCCTCCGGGAACCCGGAGTTCCTGCGCATCTGGAAGATGTTCCAGATAAGCGACCACTATTATTACATGTGCACGAAGGGCATGGGCGACGGCAGCGTCCACGAGTACTTCAGCCACCACGGCAACCCCTTCGACGCAGCCATAAACTACCACGCCGCCATAATGGACTTCAAGGAGAAGGTGACGAGGTACAATCTCACGGGCGGCAGAGCAGTTGCGAAGAAGAAGCCCGGGAAGAAGAGGCGCTGAACCGGTCACCTGTTTCCTTTCGCAGCCACTGCCTGGTCCAGGAGCGTCCTCAGCCTGCCCGCGTCGACGTATGTCGCGAAAACGTCCTCCGAAGTCGCCGTCGCGGAGGTTCCGGGGCCGGTCAGAAGCCGCTCGTAGAACTCGACCTCTGGGCCTTCGCCGCCAGGCCTCAAGGCCATGTAGTAGCTGGACGGGCCCATCAGTGGGTTCTCGACTATTAGCGGCGCAGGCCTTATGCCCGAGACCGTGTCCTCTCGGCCTTCGGCCCGCCATTCCAGCAGCATCCGGTTCAGCTGGGGGTTGCCGCGGACCCGGTTTATGAACGCGAGGGTGTCCGCCTTGTCCTGCGCCCCCTTGACGGATGCAGGGAGGTATTCCCCGCTACGGCGGCCCCAGAGCGCCTGGTCCAGCGCCCCCAATGCGCCGTCAAGCTGCGGGTCCCGGGTAACCCTCTTCTGGGTGTCTGAGGCCATATTATTAACGGGGAAGGATGGGGTATTAAACCGTTTTTTAGCCGTTACTCGCAATACTTCACCTATGGGAGGCATCGAGGAATTCAAGGCCCTCGGGGCGATGGGGCTGAAGCCCGCGGAGATGGGCTTCGAGTCCGCACGGAGGGCGGAGTGGGTCCTCCCAAACGGCCTCGGAGGCTACTCGTCATCCACCATCCTGGGGCTGAACACCAGGAAGTACCACGGCCTCCTCGTCGCCTCAGGCGGCAACCTGGACAGGAAGGTGGTGGTGTCGTCTATCCTGGAGGAGCTCGCCGCCGGCAACGACGTGTGGAACATCGGCTTGTGCGAGTTCAAGGACAATGCCGACTTCTCCCAGGCGAAGTACGTCAAGAGGTTCGTGAGGGCGAAGCGGCACGTCAAGTTCGAGTACGACGTCAACGGCACCACGGTCGTCAAGATAATCCACGCATACCGGAGGAGGAACGCCGTCGTCGTGTCCTACGGCATCCGCAACAACCTGGGCGCGACGGTCACGTTCAGGGCGAAGCCGCTCCTGACCCTCCGGAGCATGCACGCCCTCGGAGCCGAGGGGGGCGACTTCACATCGAAGGCCATGGAAGACGGCCTCATGCAGGTCAAGTGCGCCGGGGAGACGGTTTACGCCGCAAGCCGGGAGATGACGCCGTCCTCCGGGGGCGTATGGTACAGGAGCGTCAGGTACGCCCTCGAGGCGGAGAGGGGCGAGGCCGCTGAGGAGGACCTCTACTGCCCCGGAGCATATGAGATGAGGATTCCCGGGTTCGCTAAAGCCAACGCGGAGATACACATGTCGCTGGCGGAACCCGGGGAGGGCGCAACGGAGGCTCTCGGCGGCCTGGATGAGCCGGCGTACGAGCTTTACGAGCCTGACCAGGCTCAGGTCTTGAGGAGCGCAGGCGACGGCTTCATAGCAAGAGGCGACTTCGGGGCCGCCATAATAGCCGGATACCACTGGTTCGCGGACTGGGGCAGGGATTCCATGATATGCCTGCCGGGGCTGACGCTGGTTAACGGCCGCTTCCACGACGCCGAACTCGTCCTGTCGCGGTACATGGACAACATGCGTGAAGGGAGGATTCCGACGAAGTTCGAGGGGGGGAAGCCGCAGTACTACGACTACGACGGGACGCTATGGATGATAGACAGGCTGGGGGCTTATGTGAAGTACGCCGGCGAGGACGCGGCCGCGTCGTTTATCGCGCCCAGGTGGCCCATGGTCAAGGGAGTCGTCGAGAACTACTCGAAGCTCCTGGAATCCGGCCTCATCAGGCACAAGTCCGGGACGTGGATGGACACCATCGAGAGGAACGACGCAGTGGAGGTCCAGGCGCTCTGGTACAACGCGCTCTGCACCCTCGAG
>JBFYKH010000008.1:0-77009 GCA_041306075.1 Candidatus Altarchaeota archaeon | reverse complement strand
GACATAATCCCCCCCTTTTTATACCCTGGTGTTGTTATAATATCTACCGTTTTTTTTCGGGTTGGTTAATTGGCGTGGCTCGGCTCTGGTTCGGCCGGCTGCCAACACTGCCTGCCCGGTTCGAAGCTGACCTGATATTTGGAAAATGGGTAAAGGCGAATACGCGGCCAAGAAGCTGCAGGACACGAGGAAGAAGTTCCGTTGGAGGAAGTCCGACTACGCAAGGCGCGTACTCCTCCTGAAGGAGAAGCACGACCCCCTCGAGGGGGCGCCTCAGGCGAAGGGCATAGTCCTGGAGAAGGTTGGCATCGAGGCGAAGCAGCCGAACTCCGCTATACGGAAGTGCGTCAGGGTCCAGCTCATCAAGAACGGCCGCCAGGTCACCGCGTTCGCGCCGAGGAACAGGGCAATCACGTTCATCGACGAGCACGACCAGGTCCTCATAGAGGGCCTCGGTGGCAGGAAGGGCAGGAGCATGGGCGACCTCTCGGGCGTCAGATACAAGGTCATCAAAGTCAACGACATCTCCTTGAACGAGATGGTGCACGGCCGCAAGGAGAAGCCGCAGAGGTAAAAATGAGGCATGACCCGCTAAACGATGCGATTTCGGTGATAAAGAACGCTGAACGGACCGGGAAGTCTGACTGCACGGTAGCCCCGAAGAGCAGGCTCCTGATGAGCGTCCTGGAAATCCTCCAGCGGAAGGGGTATGTCGGCGAACTCGAGGTCTCCGAGGACCGCCGGGGAGGCTCGGTGCGCATCAGGCTGGTGCGTCAGATAAACGACTGCGGAATCATCAAGCCGAGGTTCCCGGTAAAGAACGCGGAATTCGACAGGTGGGAGAAGCGGTATCTCCCCGCGCAGGGTTTCGGCCTCCTGGTGGTCTCGACGCCGAAGGGCGTGATGAGCCACGAGGAAGCCAAGTCGATGGGCCTTGGAGGAAGGCTCATAGCATATGCATACTAAGATGACAGAGAAGAAGCACGGCGGCTCGCTGGAGGTGGACGTTATCGAAGGCGTTCAGGTCGAGGCGAGGGGCCGCAACATAACAGTCAAGGGCAGGAACGGGGAGCTGTCGAGGAGGTTCATGGAGGATTTCATCAACATGGCCTCGGAGGGCGGCAAGGTCAGGATAACCGCGAAGACCAAGAGGTTCCCGCTGAGGAAGCAGATGGCAATCATGGGCGCCGTCGCAGGCCACATCAAGAACATGATGCGAGGCGTGACCGAAGGCTACACGTACAAGCTGAGGATAGTGTACTCGCACTTCCCGATGAAGGTCGCAGTGAAGGGCGGCGAGTTCGTCGTGGACAACTTCCTCGGGGAGAAGTATCCCCGGCGCACGAACATAATCGAGGGCGTCAAGGTCGAGGTCAAGGGCAACGAGGTCACGGTCACCGGAGCCGACAAGGAGAAGGTCGGCCAGACGGCTGCGAACATCGAGCAGCTGACGCGGATAAAGAAGCTTGACGTCCGGGTTTTCCAGGACGGCGTGTACATAATCGAGAAGGCAGGCAAGCCGATATCATCGTAAAATGACGGAATCAAAGGCTAGGAAGACGGCGGCGAAGAAGCCCGTGGCGAAGAAGGCAGAGCATAAGCCGGCGAAGAAGGAAGAGCGCAAGGCGTCTGAAAAGGCGCCCGTCAAGCAGAAGCAGGAGTCCAAGAAGCCAGAGCAGAAGCCGGCCGCGAAGGAGGCTCAGAAGGAGGCGAAGCCGGCGGAGAAGCCGAAGGCCGCCGAACCGAAGCCAAGAGCGAAGCCGGCGGAGGCCGCTCCCCCGAAGAAGGAGCTGAAGCCGAAGAGGATAATCGAGGTCGCGAAAATAGCGTATCTCCCGAAAAAGGGGGTTTCCGTCCCGGACAAGGGGAAGCCGAGGTTCATACGGCAGGAGGGCGGCAGGTACAAGCGCCTGCAGGACGTCTGGAGGAGGCCTACCGGGATAGACAGCAAGAAGCTCGAGCGCAAGCGCGGCAAGGGCGGTCTGCCGGAGATAGGCTACAAGAAGCCGGCTCGGGACTCTGGGCTGCAGTTCGGTTTCGAGCCGCACCGCGTGTTCAACGTCAACGACCTCAGGGCCGTGAAGCCCGGCAGGGAGGCGGCGGTAATCGCGAAGTCGGTGGGCCGCAGGAAGAGGAACCTGATAATCGAGGAGGCCAACAGGCTTAAGATAACGGTACTCAATCCGAGGAGGGGCGAGGCATGAACCTTACGAGTCACAGGCGGCTGGCTTCGGCGGTCACCGGCGCAGGGAAGACGAGGATAAGGTTCAACCCGGAGCGGCTTGAGGACGTTTCCGGCGCGCTCACCAAGGACGACATCCGCGGGCTCCTGAAGTCCGGTGCCATAACCGTGAAGCCCAAGTCCGGCATAAGCCGGGGGAGGGCGAGGTCGAGGAAGAAGGCCAAGCTGAAGGGCAGGCACCGCGGCATGGGCAAGCGCGAAGGCCGCTCGAAGGCGAGGACCCCCGGGAAGCGGAAGTGGGTCAACAAGATACGCGCCATCAGGGACGAGCTGAGGATGATGCGGGAAAAGAAGGAGATAACCCCGACCGAGTACCGGAAGCTCTACCGCCAGGCGAAGGGTAACATGTTCCTAAGCAGGAGGCATCTGCGCGAGCAGATAGGGAGGATGAGGGTTTAAATGGCAACAGGCGCCACCTACAGCGTGGACTTCAGGAGGAAGCGTGAGCAGAGGACCGACTACAAGAGGCGGCTTAATCTGCTGAAGTCCGGCATCACCAGGTTCGTGGTGAGGACGTCTAACCGGCACGTGGTGGCGCAGCTTGTGGCATACTCCGAGGACGGGGACAAGGTCGTGGCGGCCGCGAATTCCGCGGAACTGGCCGAATACGGATGGAAGCACGCTACGTCCAACACGCCGGCGGCCTACCTGACGGGGCTTTTGTGCGGCGTCAGGGGCAGGAAGGCGAACGTGGAGTCGGCTATACTCGATACGGGATTGTATCCTGTGACGAAGGGCTCGAGGATATACGCGACCCTCAAGGGCCTGAAAGACGCCAAAGTCGTCTCCGAGGCGGACGCGTCCGTGTTTCCGTCGGAGGACAGGCTAACCGGAAAGGTTATCGCCTCCTACAGGGAGGGTTCAAAGGGCATGGAGGCCGACTTCTCGAAGGTGAAGGAGGCAGTGCTCAAGTCTAAGTGATTATCATGGCAGCTGAAGAGAAGACCTCGGATTCGGTGAAGGATGCGGCGAAGGAGGCTAAGCCTGGCAAAGGCGCGAAGGCCAAGGCCGTCAAGGAGGATTCGGCGGCCACTGCGGCCACTCTGGTGGCGGCGGCGCCCGCAGCCGATGAGGTCGAGGTAGAGGCGAAGACCGAGGATGAGATAATGCCGGAGGCTCCGGCGGTCATTGTCGACGAGGCCGAGAACGCCCAGGAAGTCCTTGAGAAGCTTAAGAAGGAGGGCGTCCGGGAGAAGCGTCGCGGAGGCTACGACGAGGATTACGTCGAGGCCGTCTGGGTGCCGAAGACCGACCTCGGAAGGAAGGTCCACAGCGGCGAGATAGCCTCAATGCACGAGATAATGCTCCAGTCCATCCCGATAAAGGAGGTCGGGCTAGTCGACAAGCTCTTGCCGGGCATGCAGGAGGAGGTTCTTGCGGTCGGGAGGGTGCAGAGGGTCACCGACTCGGGCAGGAGGATGAGGTTCCGGGTCGTCGCCGCGGTAGGCAACAACGACGGATACGTGGGCATCGGCGAGGCGAAGGGCAAGGAAGCAGGCCCGACTATTCGCAAGAGCATTGAGCGCGCGAAGATGAACATAGTCGAGATAAAGCGCGGATGCGGAAGCTGGGAGTGCGGCTGCGGGACGCCGCACACGGTGCCGTTCAAGATACAGGGGAGTTCTGGCAGCGTCCAGGTTACGCTGATGCCGGCGCCGAGGGGCGTCGGGATAGTCAGCGGCTCCGTGGCCAAGACCATCCTCCTTCTGGCCGGCATAAAGGACGTCTGGGTGATGACCGAAGGCCACACCAGGACGGGGATAAACTTCGCGCACGCGGTCCTGAACGCCCTAGAGAACACGAACTACGTGAAGCTCAAGGATGGCGAGGCCGGGAAGCTGAAGATAGTCACTGGGTCCAACAAGCAGCCGGAACCGAAGCCTGAAGAGGTGAAGGAATGACCGGGGCATACGCGCTACTGAGGGTCCGCGGCAGGATGCACGTCAAGGACTACACGACCTATGCCATGCGGGTCATGGGGCTCACTAGGAAGAACCACTGCACGCTGCTGCCTGAGGACGTCCAGTCGAAGAGGATGATATTCAAGGCAAAGGACTACATAACCTGGGGGACGGTCGACGAGAAGACCGTGGCCAGGCTCATAAGGGAGCGCGGCAGGGTCACCGGCGACAGGAAAATCACGGACTCTTACGTTAAGGAGCACAGCAAGTTCAAGGACATAGACTCGTTCGCACAGGCCGTCGCCAGGGGCGAGGCCAGGCTCAAGGACGTGAAGGGCATCAAGCACTACTTCCGGCTTAATCCGCCGAAGAAGGGCTTCGAGCGCGAGGGCATAAAGGTCCCGTACAAGATGGGCGGGGCGATAGGCGACAGGGCCGACAAGATGGGCCTGCTCCTGGAGAGGATGATCTGATGGCCACCAGAGACCGCAGGGTCAAGAGGATGCGCGGCTCGAGGATGCACGGCTGGGGCAACACACAGAAGCACAGGGGCGCGGGCAGCCGCGGCGGCCACGGGATGGCCGGGAGCAAGAAGCACAAGTGGCATTACATATCAAAGTACTTTCCGGACTACTTCGGCGGGAAGGGCTTCAAGAGGCACAGCGCAGACAAGGAAGATGTCACCATGAACGTCGGCTACCTCGGCAGGCACCTCGCGGACCTGGTGGCGGAGGGTGCGGCCAAGAAGTCCGGCGACGCGTACGAGATAGACCTCGGCAAGGCCGGGTACACGAAGCTTCTCGGCGCAGGCTCGGTCGAAGTCAAGCTTAAGATAAGGGTGGCCGGGTGTTCGGCTTCCGCCAAGGCGAAGGTCGAGGCGAAGGGCGGAAGCGTCGAGTCCGGAGGCGAGGGGGAGCCCGAAGAGCTCGGTGATTAAAGGATGGATTTGGAGTTCATTCGGCCCCTGCTGAAGTACCTCCCGGAAGTCAAGATTCCATCCCGCAAGGTTCCGTTCAGGGAGAAGTTCACCTGGACGTCCGTGGTCCTGGCTTTGTTCTTCATAATGGGCACCGTCTACCCGTACGGTGTCACCGTCGAGAACCTGGAGGAGCACATACGCGGCTTCGAGCAGATGACGATGATATTCGCGTCGACGATAGGCTCGCTCACGTCCGTGGGTATCGGCCCCATCGTCACGGCCTCCATCATACTCCAGCTCCTAGTCGGCGCGGAGATGATAAAAATCAACATCAAGACCCGGGAGGGGAAGGCCCTCTTCCAGGGGACGCAGAAGATACTCACCGTTATAATAGCGTTCTTCGAGGCAGGCGCGCTCGTCATGGCGACGAACATGGTGGACACCCCGGGCCTCATAGCGTTCACCATATTCCAGATTGCGATGGGTTCCATACTCCTCATGTACATGGACGAGGTGGTGTCCAAGTGGGGGATAGGGTCGGGGATATCGCTGTTCATAGCGGGCGGCGTCGCCCAGACGATAATCACGGGCTCGCTCAACCCGCTGAAGGGGACCGGGGGCCTGGCGTATTCCGGGTACATAATCAACTTCCTGGCGCAGATGACGTCAGGGACGATGAACCTCATAATACTGGCGCCCCTCTTCGCCACAGTCATCGTATTCCTGGCCGTCGTCTACTTCGAGGCCATGCGGATTGAGATTCCGCTCTCTTACGGAAGCATACGCGGCATCGGGGGGAGGATACCCCTCAGGTTCTTCTACGTCAGCAACATCCCGGTGATACTAGCGTCGGCCCTCCTGATGAACGTGAGCATGTGGACCGGGTTCGCAGGCGTGGACACGGTAAGCGGCGCGAGGCCGGACAACATGACGTTCTTCCAGGAGATAATCTACACGGTCTCCCAGTACATCACCCTCGGCAACCTATACGGCGTCCTGCAGCCGGACAATTTGTACATACTGCTCGACCCCATGATACTCCTGCACCTCGTCGTATACTCCATCGTCTTCTGCGGCCTTTGCGTCCTCTTCGGCCAGTTCTGGGTCCAGACGACTAACCTGGACAGCGAGAGCATGGCGAAGCAGATACACGAGGGCGGCATGCAGGTCCCGGGGTTCAGGCCGGATTCGAGGATAATCAAGAACGTGCTGGACAAGTACATCCCGCAGCTCACCATCATATCCAGCGTCGCAGTCGGACTGCTCGCCACCGTCGCCGACCTCATGGGGGCGCTCGGCTCTGGCACCGGCATACTCCTGACGGTCGGGATCATATACCGCCTGTACGAGGACATACGGAAGGAGGAGATGGCCGACATGAGTCCGATGTTCCGCAGGTTCATGGGCAAGGCGTAGGCTTTTTTTCCTTGTACTGCGATTCATTACCATGAGGCTTCCTGTCGCGTGCGTGACCCTCATGCTGGTGCTGTCGGGATGCCTTATTCAGCCGCCGGGAGTGCCCGAGGACGAGAAGGTGTCCGCAAAGGAGATGACGTCCACCACCAAAGGCCCCACGACGTCCACCCACAGGTACGTCCCCATAAACCCCCTGAGGGGTCCGCCGACGACTTCGACGACCCTCAAGGCCGCCAGGATAATCGAGTCCACGACGTCGTCTACGTCCACTACCACCACCATGAGGCTGCCCCTGAAGCAGCGCGTCTACCTGCGGGCGGGGGGGATGACGTTCTACCTGACAGGCGTGGAGGAGTCAGATGGCAGGCCAGTCTACGAGCTTGAATACAACACGTCCGAAGGCTACTGGGACCGGCTTGAGGTCTCCCACCGGGCGCTCATCGACGGGGTCGAGGCGTCCATAACCGGGGAGGGGGGCGACCTGACGCTGGCTTTGGTGGAGAACGCGGAGGTCAGGGAGAAGACGCCGCAGGGCGGCAGGCCGCTGACGATAGGCGGCGGGCTGTCGACGAGGACGTACGCGGGATACAACGTCAGCCTGGACAACCTCCTTTCCGGGAAGGTCAAGCTGCGGCTGACGAGGGGCAACGAGACTGTCCTCGTCGACGTCCCCGAAGGCGGCATAGGTTACTGGAGGACGCTCGAGTACGGCGTCCTCGACACGCGACTGGGAGGGGGGCGCGCCCTCATCTACCTCTTGGACGACTCCGCCGACTACGGCCGCCACGGGGGGGACAGGTACTGTTCCCGGGACGTCGTGGTCTACCCGGGGGCGTCGGCTTTCATAGTGGACGGCGGCAGGAACGTAACAGCCGACGGGGCGTACTTCAGGGTCGTGGGGCTTGCGCCCGGCGGGGTGAAGCTTCGCGCATCGTCTCCCGCGCTCTCATCGGACTTCGACATGACCTGCTCCAGCACGCTCACGCTCCACGGGCGGAGATACTCCGTGCGCTGGTGGGGCGGCGGACAGGGGGGCTCGGCCAAGCTGGTTAGCCACGCCTAGTCGAAGGGCCTGTTGACCCTTATCTTGAGTTCGAGCTCTATTATCCTCTTCTGGTTGTCCCTGACTATCTCCCTGAAGCTCTCCTCGTCTAGCTCGCGCCGGTGGTACTTCGCCTTCGCGATTTCGAGCATCTTCTCTATCTCCTCCTTCTGCCTCGTCAAATCCTCCACGGACTGGCCCTGGGAGGGCTTCGCTGGTTCGGGTTTAGGGCCCCTCCTCCTCGTGACGAGGTACGCGGCGAGGGCGAGCGCCCCAACGGCCAGGGCGGCGAAGGCGATGGCCTGCGTGTTGTCCGCCGGGGTTTCGCGCCTGCAGTCGGCGTCGCACTTCTCCCCCTCGGAGCATACTCCGTCGCCGCATGGGGGTTCCCACGGCTTCTCCCTGGCGTTGAAGCCGACAGCTGCGAAGTTGTTGTCCTCCCTGGATTCGTCCACCCGGTCCATCCTGGCGGGCATGAGGCCGCTGCCTTCGTCCACGTCGGCCTTCAGTATGCACGGGTTCGCGTCGGCGGGGCATGACACGTCATGGAACGCCGCCTCGGCCGAGGCTTCCGGGGCCATCGGGCCGTTGACCTCCACGTCGTAGTCGGCCAAATCCCTTCCTGAGCGGTCCTCGACCCTCAGCCTCACCCAGAAGCTGGCGTTCGCCGGGCCGTCCCCGATGTTCTTGACGTCCACGGTCACGTTGACCGGCTCATCGACTCCGTGGACTTTCGGGCTCACCCTGATGGCTGACACGGCCAGGTCCGGCTTCGCGGCCACGGGTTTTTTTTCGCAAATGGTCCTCCTGTACGCGCATCTTCCTCCGCAGCAGACTCCGCTTAGCCCGAAGGTGGTTTGAAGGTCCTTGGGGAGGTTGCACGCCCTGCCGTCCGCGACCCCGAGGCAGGCGAGCGCCTCCATCTCCTTGAGCCTGCCCTCGAAGTCGGCTCCGCCCGCTTCCGGCGGCCTTGAGCCGCCGCAGTCCTCCATGCAGTTCCCGTCCTTCCGCTCCCGGTCGGTGCAGTAGCCGTCGCCGCAGGAGCTTCCGCAGTCGTCGTGGCAGTTTCCACCGGCCCTCTCCTGGTCGGTGCATAAGCCGTCCCCGCATATGCCCCCGCAGCCGGTGGAGCCGAGCATGCAGCGGCCGCGGCAGCATTTCCCGGAGAGCTTGTAGCCCACCTCCGCGGAAAGCTTATCTGGTATCATGCAGTCCAGGCCCTCCTGGACGCCGTTGCACGCGAACTTCTGGAACATGCCGTAGAGGTCGTATTGGGGTTTCGGCTGCGTGCCCTGGACGCATTTCGCGGCGCCGAACCAGCATGAGCCGAAGCAGCACACTCCCTGGAGGCGGCTGTCCCAGGCCTCCTGTATCCTGCAGCGGCCGCCGTCCCCCACGCCCTGGCAGAAGTACCGGGTTATCGCCCTCCCCACGTCCCCGGCGTACTCGTCCTGCGCCTCTGGCGGCTCGTAGAGCGCGAGCGGCTCCATCCTCGGCGCCTGCTCGACCTGCGCCGAGGCGGACGGCAGGGCCGCGAGCGCCAAGGCCAGGAACAAGAGGTAGGGGGTGCCCTTCATCACATTACTCCTTCTGAATCTCAATGCCATCCTTTGTGAACTTCAAGGCGTGTATGTTCTCGCTGTGGCGGGTCTTGCGCATCTTGTCTATCACCAGCGTCCTGCCCGGGTCGGGCCCGACCGTCACATACCTGAGCGTCAGGACCCCGTCGACCACGTATTTCTGGGCGGCTTCGGTCACGTCGCCGGCTATCTCGTCGGATATGATGAGGGTGGTTAAGCCCATCTTCTTCAGCGTGTAGTTCAGGTCCAGGACGACCCTCCTCAAGGCCTGCGTGTCGTCGAAGGTTATCGTCATCGAGCTGAGGCTGTCTATTACCGCCCTCTTGGCCTTTATCTTCGTCGCCGCCTCCTGTATCACGTCGCAAATCTTGTTGACGGAGGCCATGTCCGGGCTTATGTCGTGCGTCTCGGACTTGAGCTCCAGGAAGTTCCCCCCCTCCCTCTTCGTCAGGCTGGCGTTGATTATGACCAGCTTCCCCTCGGACTGCAGCTTCTGCAGGTTGAGGCCGAAGCCCGCCATGTCGTCCTTGAACTCGCAGACGTCCTGCTCCAGCATGACGTATATCCCGGGCTCGCCGTAATGCACCGCCCCGTTGTAGAGGAACTGCGTCGAGAACACGGTCTTGCCGGTGCCGCACGAGCCGTTCACCAGTATCGTCCTCCCCCTCGGAAGGCCGCCGCCAACAAGTTCGTCGAATCCCTTTATGCCCGTCTGGCATCTGTCCGAGGCCATTTTGACGCTACCTTGAACTACATTACCCGAGCGCCAATAAAACGTTAAAAAAAGGCCGCGAACCCGTCCAAATACCCCTTAAATATATGCAACACCAAATCCTAAATGGCATGGCGAAGGGTGAGATAATAAAACGCGTTTTACTCGTCTATGTCGCGTCCTGCCTCCTGTTGTCACAGTACGCCCTCTCCGTCCAGGCCCAGGGCAACGAGAATCCCCTCACCGGGGAGGATATGGACAAGAGGAGTTCGAAGGACACCGATAACGCCAAGGACCAGTCCGGGAAGGTCATAGTCGCAAAAGGCGGCGACACGATGCTCCACTCCCTCAGCGGCATAAAGACCTACAGGGGCATGTTCATGGGCCTCCTCTACGGGAAGAGGAGCAAGTTCCTGGGCGTCGTCCCGGTCCAGATACGCGACCTTGACTCCAGGCACCCGGTGATACGGGAGTTCCTGGCCCCGACGATATTCAACCTCCTGATACCCCTCTACGCCCTCCTCATAATACTGACGGGAATATACTACGTCTGGGCGTCCATATCCCCGAACATCCGCGCCATGGTGAAGACGCAGCTCACCTACCTGATAGTCGGCATGATAGCGTGCGGGCTCTCCCTGCAGATATTCGACATACTCCTCGAACTGAACAACTTCCTCCTCGACGAGATACTGAGCGTCCAGTTTGCTGGCAACCGGATAGTGCCAACCAACTGGGACCCTATCACGGGGTTCCTGAAGACCGGACTCCCGGGAGTAGCCGTCGGAGGCAGCATCATAGCGCTGATACTCGTCGCCACCGGCGGAGTCGGGGTCGCGCTCATATGGCCTATCGTGCTGATGCTCGTGGCCGCGATAATCCTCCCGTACATAATACTGGCCATCCGCTTCGACGTCGTCCTGGTCTTCGGCGGTATATTTCCGTTCACGGTATTCTGCATGTCGTTCGACTACCTCCGGGGCATGGGCAACAAGCTGATGAAGCTCACGCTGACGTGGATATTCCTGCCGATTCCCATGGCCATATTCATGGTGCTGTCCCAGGCCTTCCTCGACACCGCGTCCTCCCTGGGCATGGCTTTGACGAGCGCCATGGCGGCGCTCGTCGCGTTCGCGATGATAGGGTTCAGCCCGATGATGATAGCCAGCATGACCGGCATCGCAGGAGCCGCGTTCATCTACGCGGGCCAGACTATGGGCAACCCGAGGCTGGTGTTCATCGGGAGCATGATACAGGGCCAGGGCGCCGCGGCCATAACCTCGGCTGCCATGCACGCGGAACGGCTGTCGTCGAGGACTCAGGCCTCCGAGGCGTCGGCCGCGGGCTACAACATCCCCTCAAGGGGGGATGGGCCGCTTGGCGCCGGGGCGGCTCAGCCTCCGCCGCCGTACTCCGAAGGCGCCAGGAAGGCTTCAGCGGAGCATCTTGCGGCGTCGGGGTCTAAGCCGACTTATGCACAGAGCGGCCTCGGGGACGGCGTCCGGGAGACGGGAGCCGCCGGCGGAGGCGTCTTCGACAAGGGCATCAGCCTACAGGAGAGGCGGAACAGGCTGCTCTTCGGGGACCCGGTCGAGGCCGGCACGCCCCCGGAGTACATGTCGTCGCAGCAGTACTATGGCATGCGCTACGCGCAGTCCTCAGGCCTGGGGAAGGTGGGGTGGCAGGCCGCCGGCCTCGCAGCCAACGCGAAGTTCCTCTTGCCCCCCGCCGGCTACTTCCTGAGGGGCATGCTCCGCGGAAGCATAGCCGACTACCCGATAGGCAAGAGCCTTGCCAACGTCTCGTGGAAGATGACCGGCCGCTGGGAGAAGGACCCTGCGACCGGCAAGACCATGTTCAACCACGGCTGGCTCAGCGTCAAGGGCATATCCGGAGACCTCGCGAACACCGCAGCCGACATGTACAAGGGATACAAGCCGGGAGAGGGCACGCCGCCGGCGGTGAAGGCAGCAATACTCGGCTCTAAACTAGGGTTTCCAATAGCACTTCTCATGCTGCCCATGGCGCCCGTGGTGGGCCTCGGTATAATGGCCACTGCCGCGGTCGCGATGGGCACAGGCACAAGGATGTTCAAGCGGATGGGCGAGAGGGTGGCAGGAGACGGGGAGGCGCACAACAACATCCGCGCGAAGGCGCAGGAACGCAAGCCGATACAGGAGAAGCTAATGGAGGCCGAAGCCAAGAACGGGGGGCAGATGTCCAAGGACCAGGTCCGCGCATCCCTCACCGACCGGGAACTGAAGTCGTTCGGCTACAAGGAGGATGACCCGTCCACCCGGGCCGGGGCAGTCGACCGGGCGTACGGTTTCTACCAGCGCGCGGCAGCGGTCACTGAAGACAAGGCGTGGGGGGGCACGCCACAATGGCGGCAGGCCCAGCTCGGCTACGACGGCAAGGGCGGAGCCAACGACAAGCTCGCGAAAGCCGAGGCCCTCGACGCCAACCGCAACGCCGTCCTGTTGGACCGGCAGGACGTGTGGGAGGCGACACCGGAGAACATGCGCAAGCGGATGGGCTGGAAGAAGGACTACGAGGGCGCACAGGACGCGAAATCAAGGAGCAGGGTCGAGCAGGCGATGAACAAGGCGTACGGAAGGTATGCCGGGGTCTCGCAGTCGCAGGCCGTGCAGACCACAATCACGGACGTAGGGCTCATGGGTCTTTACACCACATCCCCCCAAGACCTCTCCCTGGACGGCGTGTCTAAGGCCAGGGACGAACTGTCCGATGCCGCCGAAGGCAGGCAGAAGAGCGAATCAAGAGCCCAGGCGGCGTTCGAATCGAAGGACCTGAACAGCCCCGGCTGGAAGGCGCTCCCGCAGGCGGAAGCGGCTGCCATCATGGGCAAGACGTGGACCGGCCTGTCCGCCGCAGAACAGAAGCTGTTCGGCCATGACGTGGCCGAATGGGAAAGGACGTCCGGGGCGGCCGCGGCAAACCTCAGGTCCGCCCGCGACAGGCGCGACAGCGCATACTCCGACGTCGGAGACGGCGAGGCCGTGGCCTGGCAGGTCTACTCGGGCCTCGGCCAGAATGAGCGTGAGCAGTACCTGAACGCGGCCAAGGATGCGCTCTCGGGAGGGGCTGTCAAATCCAGGATGAGCAGCCAGAACGTGCGGTATCACGCGGCATACCTCGCATACTCGGACGCGGCCAAGAAGAACTGGGCTGGCGTCACAAACCAGGGCGAATACCTGGCGAGGGCCAACAACGACGTTAACCGGGCGCAAAGGTACGCCCTCATCGAATCCCTGGCCAAACAGAAACCCGGCCGGGGGGGTGGTTGATGGCAGATTCTCAAGACGGGGAGCCGAAAGGCCGAAAAGTCGTCGCACGCAGGCTAGCGATAGCCTTCGCCGTCCTCCTCCTCATAGCAACCCCCGTTATCGCGCAGATCTGGGGCGCCAACCTGTGGGTCCTCATGGTCTTCGAGGCGGCCAAGGCGTTCGTCGAACTGGTCTCGGAAACCATACTGGAGGTGACGCTCACGCCCATCTGGGTGTTCACGCAAATCAACCCGTGCGTCTTTGCGCCGAGCGGCGACTGCGAGGCATACGTGATACACCTGATAGACGGCGGCCAGGTCGAGTTCAGCATGCCGGAGGACCAGGGCATCCGGGCGGTCAACGTCAGGATAATGGAGATGCTGCAGCTCTTCTACGCCCTCGCCATAATCATGATAGGTATTTACCTGATATTCATGTCCGGCTCCCCGCAGGGGAGGGTGAACGCGAAGGACATGTTCGTCCGAGTGTTCGTCGGCATGGTCCTGGTCTCGCTCTCGCCGGCGATATTCCAGTTCATGCTGGACATAGTCCGGGAGATATGCGACACCCTCATACAGACGGCGCTGTCCCGGTCCTCGGTCACCACGGTGTCGACCGTGGTCTTCACGTTCACCGAAGCGAAATACTGCTGCACCATGCTGTTCTTCCTCATAGTCACGGCTATTGCGGCGCCGCTTGCCGCCTACCGGTACTTCCTCGTCTACGTGATGGCGTGCATATTCCCGCTCATCCTCTTCATGTTCTTCACGGACATACCGAACCCGCTCTTCTCAATGCGGGGCATCGGAACCAGGCTCTGGAAGTTCACGATACTCATCTTCATGGTCCAGATACTCCAGACGCTGTTCCTGTGCGTCGGCCTCATGCTCGCGAACACCGCGTACGCCCCGACGCTCCTTGACTTCATACTCATGCTAGCCGCCTACCTCGGAGTCCTCCTCGCCCCCATGGTTGGCATGCAGATGATGGGGTGGATAGGCGCCCTCGTAACTGTGTCGGGTGTGAGGCCTGTGACCCAGATGACGAGGTTCCTCGGTACCTGGATGCGCTCAGGCAGCGTGGCGACCGCGGTCACGACGTCCGCCCAGCTGTTCACAATCGGCCGCCTGGTGGGCGACCACGTGGGCGGCGGCCCAAGCGCGCAGGGGCAGGTCCCGGACTCGCCTATGGACAGGCTCGGCGAGCCTGGCGGGCCGTTTATGGGCGGAAGGTCCCCTTTCTCGGGCGGGCGTGTCGGCCCAAGGTCCATGTCCTCCTCAGGCGCCTCGGGCGCGCATGGGGCAAGCGGCTCCACGGCGCCCGCAGGCATGCCAATCAACGCGTCCACGGCCCCGGTAATCGCCGGAGCCGGGGCGGCAGGAGCGGGGACGACGCTGCAGCGGGCGGCCTCAGCCCCATCCCCACCGTCCTCGCCGGACGCTCCCTCGTCATCCTCCCAGGCGGCGGTGTTGACGGGCGGCGGGCAATCGGCTGCGCGCCGCGCAACCCGGGCTTCAGCCGCGAGGCCTCCTTCCATGGGGCAGCCGCAACAGCCACGGCCGCCGTCAAGGCGCGCGCCAGCAGAGGAGTCGCCATCAATGAGCGAGGAATCGCAGTCTCCCGCAACCGTCGTCTCGTCGACGTCGTCCGGCACATCGGGCGGCGGCGTCTCCGTGATGAGGGAGGACGGAGCGCAGTCTGGCAGCCTCGGACGGCAAATCCCCCCGTCCGTCAACGCGACAACAGAAGCCCAGACGCCGGGGCAGGCCGAATCGCCGGGGCCGGCGCACGGCTCAGGCGTCAAAATCCAGACACAAGGCCCCATGAAGCCTCCGGCCGCTCCGATGCCCAAGGTCGGCGCGCCGGTGCCCTCGGGCGGGGAGCCTACGGCCAGAGCCCCGGCCCCACAAGGGACGGCACCCAATCCCCCCGGAGCCGACCGGCAGCCGGTCAGCGAGGACGAGCTGAAGGCCAAGAGATACGCGGAGCGGATTGAAGCGGAGAACCGGCAGGAGGAGGCGAAGATGCAGGCATACAACAGCCTACTGGCCACGCCCAAGGAGGACGAGAGGCTCGGAGCCACGGCCGAGGAGGCGAGGAGGTTCGAATCCAAGCTGTCGCAGATGGCCCACACCGGGGCGGTTAGGGACCCGGACAACGTGAGACGGCAGGTGCTCGGGATGGCGGACTCCGCAGGCGGCGTCAACCGGCTGTTCCAGCGCGACCCCGCAAGCATCCTGGAGCGCGCCGAGATAGCGCCGGCCGTCACAGGCCAGACGTCGGAAGAATACATCGCCGACAAAACCATGATGCCGGCGGTAAAGCTGGGGGCGGCGGCCACACCCGTAGCCGGGACGCCGCCAAAAACAACCCCGTTCCCTTCGAGCATATGGGCTTCGGCGGCAGGCACGGGGCCGTCGGCTGAGGCGGACCGCAAGGCCATCCTCGACAGCCTGAGCGACAAGGCAGCCGCCAACAACACCCTTCATGAACTCAACACCCAAATCCAGAACGGCAACCAGGGGGCAAAGGAGTTCCTGAAGCAGAACCAGGGCGAACTACTGAACCACTTCGCCCAGGAAATCAAGCCCCTCCGGGTGGGCGCCACAACCCTTCCGCCCCTGCCCTCGGAAACTATGAAGATGAGGTACCTCATCGAGCTGGCGGCAAACGACCCTGAATTCGGCAAGGGGGCTACGGCGCTGATGAGGGATGTCATGGCCGGCGGCGACACAATCAACCGGGCTGCGCTGACTAGCAATCTGGCAGCGGCGATGAGAGGCGAGCCCCTGCCGTCTCCTGACGGCAAGTTAAAGCTCCCCCCGCCGCATTCCTCCAAGATGGGAAGCCCGTCCGAAAAATTTGCCAGCGTCTTCGTAGCGCAAGAAGTTATTGCAAAAACCGGGCTGAACCCTGGGAGGACGGCAGTCACATGGTGGGCGAACAATCCCTACCACCTTGGCTCAAACATAGGCGTCCTCAACGACCTGGAGCAAAGGCAGCCTGGCGCAGCCAAACTGCTGAATGAAAGATACGGCATTACGGTCTTCGGCAGATACGGCGTCGACGCCCTACTCAACCAGTACAACCAGCACCGGCTCATAGAATCCGGCCAGTATAAACCGAAACACTCCGGAATCATAGTCAACGCAAAGGCCGACTGGAACGGGGCGCTCTACAACCAGGCCGACAACATAAAACTCGCCCAAGACCACGGCTTTATGTTCTACGAGGCCGGCAACACGCCGGAACTGGCCAGGGCCATGCTACGCCACACCCGGATGGTCGGCGCCCCACAATACAGGATACTGGGCGGGCACGGGACGCCAGACTCTATACAGCTCGGCGACCCCTACGCGTACCAGCAGGACCCGCGATTCCAGGGAGACCTCCACAACTCTCCGGCCTACCTCAAGACCTCAGACCTCTACAGTAAAAAGACTAAATTCGGACTCTTCTCAGGGATAAAGACCGAGGAGATACCGAACGAAAGGGCACTTGAGATAATACGGGGGACCGTGCCTGAGACCGGGCGGGTCGTGACCGTCCTGGACTCATGCAGCACGGGCGCGTTCAGACAGTCCGACATCGGCCTCCAGACAAAGGTGAGGATGGAGGGTACCGGACCGGTACCCTCAGGGACGGTAGTTAAACCCTATTACCCAAGCCAAATCCTTGAGCGAAAAAAAGGCTCAATAGGCCAGAAAATATCGACCCTCTCCGGCGGCGAACTCCATGGCCCGAGCGCTCCAACGCCCGTGGCTAAACTCACAGTAACCGAGAACCCGCAGGGCGCACTCGACTTCAAGGTAAAGCATGTCAGCGGAGGACTAACCGACGCCCTCACCCTGGAGAAGATTCCGCCCGGGGTCCGCTTGACAAGCATCTACATGGATGGTCAACTCGTGGAGGCGCCGGCGATGCCAAGGCATATGGTCTCTCCGGCAGCCCAGCCTGATGGGGGTCAGGCCCCCAAGCATGGAGTGTTCCGCAGCGTCGGCACGCACCTGACGTCGTCCGTGAAGGGTGCAGCCCAGTTCGAGGCCATAGACCTGGCCGGAGACGTCCTGCGCGGCAAACCGGTCGAAGCAGGCCAGGTCGCCGCCAACCTAGGGGTGAGCACGGCCCAGATGGCCGGCTTAGGCCTTGCGCAAAAAGGTGTGGAGGCGGGGGTAGCCAAGATAGCGCCCAAGTTCTCGGCAAAGGCCGGCCCGCTGGCGGGCAGGGCGCTCGGCGCCGGCTTCGCGACGTACGCCGGCTACCAGGAGGGCGCTCAAGCGACAGGGTCATACTCGGACGGGGCTGTAGGCCTCGCCGAAGCCCTCGCCAAAGGCACGGTAGTGCTTCCCGGCCTCGGCACCGTCGCCGGCGGCCTCGGCTACGTAGGCGGCCTCGCAGGCCAGATAGCGGACGAAGAGATGAAGGCCGTCCAGGTGCAGGCGCAGAGCCTCAGCGACGACCTGCAGAGGAACAGGTTCACGGGCATGGAGCTCTCCCTCAAGGGGTGGGTTAGCGGGCACGGCAACACCGAACGCTACTCGTCCGCCGAACTCAAGGGGATGTTCCCGTCGTTTGCCGACCGGGACATAGAGAACCTCAGGACGCATTCCGAACTCGGGTTCAGGAACCCGAACGGATGGTTCCGCTGGAAGGAGGACGGCTCGGGGACGGAGCGGATGCAAAGCCACTTCGACGTGCTGAACACGTCGTTCACGAGGGCTAACTGGGGTACGGGCCCCTACAAGACAGAGGCCGACTTCCTCGACCACAACAACCCGAACTGGAGGTTCCTCCTCAGCCAGGAGAGCGGGCAGAGGCAGCTCTTCGAGCGGAACATGCCGGACATATACAAGTCCAGCACCGTGCAGGACTACGTGAAGAGGCTCGACTCAGGCGAAGTCAAGGCCCGGAACCTCGCCTCCATATACTCTTCGAACCCGGAGCTCTCAAAGCAAATACAACCCGGAGAATTCTGGCAGAAGAGCGGCATCACGCCGGACGTGCCGGCAAGCCAGATGATGCAGGAGCCGACTGGCAGCTCCGGGCCGCTCGGGGGCCAGGTGGCCGATGCTGGCGGCGCCCGTTCCGGCAGGAGAGACAGGGCATCCCTGGGCGTCTCGACCCCGATGCCGGGAGCTTATGCAGCCGATGTGCCGTTGACGCCTGAGCAGACGGCGTACGCCGAATCGCTGAAACGCAACGGCGTGAGCCTCTACGACAACAACGAGGCCGCGGCCGAGCTTGAGATGGTCGGCAGGATGACCGGCATGAGTCCCGACCAGGTTATGACGGACGCGTCGGTCAAAACCGCCCTCGACAAGATGCGCAGGAACAGGGACACTGGCATCGCCACGAACGAGACGCTATACAACATGTCCGACAGAATCATCACCGACAAGATGCGGTCCGAAGGCGCTTCAGGCCAGCAGGTCGAGGGAATCCTAAGGCATGTCAGGCAGATACGGCACGACCGGGCCGAGGAAGAGCACAAGGCGATACTGTCCGGGCTCAACGCCGCCGAAGGCTCCAAGGAGAGGGAGGCGGCGGTAAACTACCTAATCGAGTCGACTAAACGGCGGGGCAAGGACGTCACCGCCGAAGACCTGAAGTCCGCTAGTTTCATCGATTTGAGCACGAACGAGGCTTACATGGAGCGGATGAGGGCGAGCGGCATAGGCGACATATCCCCCTACGCGATAGTGGTTGACAAGGCTGACTGGAAGGGCAAGGGAGACTCCCCCGGCCTCGTCGACAAGTTCATGGAGAGCAAGGGCAACTGGGGGGGCTTCAACTCTCCGCCGAAGAAGGGCGAAGTGGTCGGCCTGAACATAATCTCCGGAGAAATCCTGGAGAAGGGCAGCCAGGCCAGCATAGGGAGCGACACGGAAAGGACGGTCGTCCACGAGGCCGCGCACGAGAAGTTCAGGGTTGACGCCACGATGAGCACGCTCCGGAAGGAGGCGCTGGAGGCGGCGACCCGGAAGGAGCTTGACGAGCGGGTGAAGGCGGCCGGCATAACGGACGAGAAGGAGATAGAGCGGCTTAGGAAACACATACTGAAGCGCAGGGAGGTCGAGTTCAGGATGATAAACGAGATGAACTCGTACTTCCCGGCGGAGGCTTCGGTCGAGGGAGGCTTCAGGGGCTCGGAAGAGGTCAGGCGGCATCTGCGGGACACCTACATCGAAGCGTACGGCAAAGACCTCACGGTCGAGGAGAAAAGGCGGCTGAAGGACAGCATATACAACGCAATCGACGGCCTTGAGAAGATACGCGGGAAGGTGGACAACGAGACGATGAGCAACATACTGAAGACCTCCTACACTATAGAAGGGCTGTCCAGCCTCGCCAAGATGGACGCCCGGATGGTGGACGAATACGTCGGCCGCGCGCAGACCAGGGACGATGCAATCGAACTCCTGAAGAACGGCAGGGCCGAGGATGCGGCCGGAAGGCTCCAGAAATACGCCAAGAAAGGGTCCACGGTCGAGGCTACGCCCGAGGGAGTGGCCGCGGAGCTTAAGCGCTCGACATTGAGGGAGGTGAAGGCCAGGCTCAAGGGAGGAGACAAGGAGGGCGCCCAGGAGCTTCTGGACAAGCTAGGGGCCAGGAGCGTCAACGACCTGGAGACGAAGACCACCCTCCTCGGGATAGACCTATCCCCCCCAAAGTCGACGGCGACCACCGCCGACTCGACGTCCGGCGGCCCCCTGCCCAAGACGCAGACGAATTGGGAGCCGAAGCCGCCTGAGCGAACCTCCGAAACCCAGGAGCCGAAGCAGCGGGAGCGCGCACCGGAAACCCCGGAGCCGACGCCTGAAGAGATAAAGGAGGCGCAAAAGCGGAAAGACAACCTGGACAAACTCAGGCAAAAGGCCATGGACAAACTCACTGCGGACTTGGCAGCCTGGAGGCTCCTTACGGCTATGGAGCGGCAGGAGGCCGCGAGGAAGAAAGCGGAGGAGATGCAGCGGGAGGAGGACGCCCTCAAGAAGGCAGTGGAGAGCGAGCGCCGGACGGAGGAGCAGGACTCGTCCATGTACACGCGGCTCGAAGCGGTCGTCGCCCGGCATCAGGCGATGATAACGGAGATACAACGGCGGGGCGGCGACACCGGCGGCCTCGAAGCCGGGGCAAGCAGGCTGACGGCCTCCCTGAACCAGCGCGAATACAGGAAGCTTGCAGTGGAAATCAGCGAGATAGGCGCGAAAATCAGGGTGGCGTACTTCCAAGCCCTGAACAAGGGCGAGTGAACGGCTACACGACCTCCTCCAGAATCAGTCCGCCGATTCGCATCGGCGCTATCTGCTGGGCGAGCTTTATGGCCTCGTCGAGCTTGGTCTCGCTCGTCGCGTGTATGGTGTACAGCCTGTCCCCCTTCTTGACGCTGTCGCCGACGCATGCGTGGAGGTAAATTCCCGCCCCCCTGTCCTTCGGCGCACCGGCGGTCCTGGCGACCTTCGATATGAGCTTGCTGTCCGCGCTGTGGACCCGGCCGGTCCTGTCCGAGAGGATGTCGAACGTCTTGTCGCCCACTGGCACGTCGGACGGCTTCATCCTGCTGTCGCCGCCCTGCTCGTCGATTATCTCCATCATCTTCAGCTTCGCCTTCCCGCTTGAGAGCAGGTTCTCTGCGACGCCCCGGCCCTCCCCGAGCCGGACCTTCCCGGTCAGCTCAAGGAGCGCGGCGGCAAGGTCTATGCTCTTGTTCGTCAGGTCCATCGGCCCCTTCCCGTCCAGGCACAGGAGTATGTCCCTCGCCTCCAGGGCCGGGCCTATGCCGCGGCCTATGGGGGCGCTGCCGTCCGTGACGAGGCATTTGGTCTTGATTTCAAGGCGGGTCCCGAGCTGTATGAACTTCCTCGCAAGGTCGTATGCGTTGTTGAGGTCGTCTATCTTCGCACCCTTCCCGTACGGTATGTCTATCACCAGGTAATCCGAGCCCACGCTCTTCTTCTTGGCCATGACGCTCGCCAGCACCTGGCCCTCCGGGTCTATGGACAGCGGGTACTCGACGCGGATTATCTTGTCGTCGGCCGGGGCGAGGTTCACCGCGCCGCCCCATACTATGCAGGCCCCCGTCGTCTTCACTATCTCCTTGAGTTCCGTTATAGTGAACTCCACGTTAGCCAGGACCTCCATGGTGTCCGCCGTCCCCGCGGGGGAGGTGATGGCCCTGGAGCTGGTCTTCGGCATCGTGAGGCCCGCGGCCGCCATAATTGGGACTACGAGCATAGTCGTCCTGTTCCCGGCGACGCCGCCGATGCAGTGCTTGTCCACGGTGTCCGGGCCGAAGTCTATCTGCTCGCCGGTCTCCACCATCGCCTGGGTGAGCGCGACGGTCTCGTCGGTGTCGTAGCCCCTGATGTAGGCCGCCACCATGAGGGCAGTCAACTCTATGTCGGAGAGGTTGTTCTCCACGATGTCCTGGACGATGGACGTCATCTCGTGGCCGTGGAGGTGCTGTCCCTGAAGCTTCTTCTTTATGAACTCTATCGACTTAGGCCTGGACGCGGTCTTGAGCTCGACCTCCTCTCCGTCGTCGAGGTCCAGGGCCTCCTTGACCTCCTCGAAGACCGCCATCTCCCCGGCGCCGACGAGCGACGTGGTGGCGTCTATTATCGCGGTCACCTGGGCCTTCCCGTCCTTGCTTATCCGGACCCTGTCGCCTATGTGGACGCCGAGCTCCTTCATGTCCTCCCCGTTGAGGACGACTATCGGCTTGCCGGTCTCTATCGCATAAGAGTGGACGCTGACCTTCATAGGATAAGAATTGTCAGGGGGTGAATATAAACGTCACCCCTGCCTGAGCTCCCTGTACTTCCTCTCGAGGAGGAGCCGGGACTCGACCTCGTCGAGCATCCCCTGCGCCCTCACCCTCCGGGTAAGGTGGTCGGCTATCCTCAGCGGATAAAGCTGGGGGTGGAGGATGTCGTCCTCGGAAAGCCATATCCCGGCGAGGCGGTTGAGGTCCCCCTCATAGTCCGCGTACCCGAACTCCCACCGCACTGTCAAAGGCTGGCTTCTTGCGGACGGCACGTGCGGCAGCGGCTTGCCCGGCAGCTTCATGTAGCATATGCTAACGCCGTCCCTCGGGTCCGCCACGTACTCCCCGGGGTTCAAGGCGACGTCCATCAGGAGGAGGTCCGTGAACTCGTAGCCGGCGTCTTCAGCCAAGTCCGTGGAGTGGCTGTCCTCCACCATGCCCACGGCCCTGGCGAGGCCGGCCGCCTCCTCCAGCGCCTTCCTGGCCCGGGCCGCCTCCCTGCTCTTCCCACCGGCCGCCTCCAGGCTCCGCTTCGACGTGTAAAGGCTCCCGTCGAAGAGCATGATGTCCGGCTTCAAGCCCTCGGACTCCAGCTCCCGGTAGGCCCTGGACATGGACTCGTACTCGAAACAGGCCCTCTCGGCGCCTGAGCGCGCTTCCACGTCGCCGTACGGGATTATCTCCCCGAGCCCGGCGTAGTTCGAGTACCTGAGGCCGCCGTAGCGTATGCCGCCGTATCCTGCGAGCATGTCGCGGTGCTCCCCCCCGTCGTAGACGCCGTATACGGCGACCGCATGGGCCGCCCACAGGGCATTGTACCTGAGCTCCCTGACGGCCGAGGAGCAGTCCCCCGCAAGGAAGGACGCCCTCGAGGCGGCGGGTGCGAGCTTCCTCGGCACGTAGCCGGCCGAGGCGAGCCTAACCCTCACCTCCTCCTGCCGTAATGCGTCCCTGCCATTGCACTTGAATCCGCGGGCCAGGGATTCGGCTTCGTCGGCTGGGACTGAGAAGTCAGTTTCCAGGGGTTTCATTTGGCGTGGGAGAATTCTATGAACTCCCGGGACAGGAGATGAAACTGCTGTTCGCTCAGCGCCGCAGGGTCCACCGTCAGGATGAGGTTAGCCTTGTTTATCGCAACGATGTCGTTGATGCCATGTATCGCCTTCAGGACCTCGTTGAAAGTCGTGTGCGGTATCGGGTAGACGAAATAGCCGGCCCCAGGCGCCAAGTTGAACCTCGGCTCATCGGGGTTGCGGTCCTCGGACTTGGGCTCCACCCTCCGGAAAGTGAACTCGGCGTCTCCCGAGCCACGCAAAAGCCTGTAGAGCTGGTATGCGCCGGAAGTCATCAAGTCCATCTGACTGATATTAATGTGTGGGGCCATATTTAAGACATGGCTGAAGCATTGGTGTTCGACTTCGACGGCACATTGGTGGACAGCATAACGAGCATATGGGCCGAATACCAGCGGGCCATGGCGGCCATGTGTCTGCCGCCGGTAACCCACCGCCAGTTCACCCGGGAGGTGGGCCGCTCATGGGACGACATCATCCGGGCGTTCTGGCCGGGCCTTGACCCTCGCGAGTTCACAAGACACTACGACCAGTCGGCGGAGCGGATGGACCCGATACCCGGCGTCCGGGAGGCTTTAGAGTCCCTCTCGGGCGGCTACACGCTCGCCCTGATGAGCTCGAGGGGCGTGCGGACGCTCAAGCCTGCGCTCGAGAAGGCCGGTTTAAGCGACGGCATCTTCAAGCGCGTCTGGGGCAGGGACGACCTCCGGCACAACAAGCCCGACCCGAGGGCGATGACCCAGGTGTGCGAAGGCCTTGGAATAACCGCCGGGGACGCCGTCTACATAGGCGACAGCGTCATAGACGCCAGGTGCGCGCTCGACGCCGGATGCGGCTTCGTGGCGGTCCTCTCCGGGGGAGGATACGCGGAAGACTTCAGGGACAACGGCGTCGAAGACATAGTCGGCTCGGTCGCGGAACTGCCATCGCTACTTCAGGGCCGGCGCGAATGAACCAACCGGCAGGTCCGTCCTGAATCCGGTGTCGTTGAAGTGCGTCCTGGCGAACAATCCTCCGCCCGACTTTACCGCGGCCTGTGCGTCCGCCATGCTCCTGGCCGGGACCCTAAGCCTCTTGCACATGGCGTGCAGGTCGTAGTACGGGGCCGTCACATCCTGCTCAGCGCGCACGGTGTCTGCGAGCTTCACGGCCTTCGCCCTGTTCCCGAATTCCCCCTCCACAAGCGCCGAGGAGAGCCTGGCGCACAACTCCGGGTCCGCGAACCGGCCCATCCACATGGGGCCTGCCGTCCTAAGCCGGCGGCCGCAGCAGCAGAGGACCGCCAGGCCGTCCAGTTGTGCGTAGCCCCTCCACATGCAGTCCGGGCAGTACTGGAGGTAGCCTATGTCCCTCTGTGTCCTGGAGTGCCTGCCGTGCACCCTCGCCTGCACCCTCATGTAATGCCTGGTGCTGTGGCAGAACAGGGGGTCTATCCCCCGCTCGAACCGGAGGGCCGCCCTCCCTATGAACCCCAATAGTATCCTCAATCCGAGCTCGTCATAGCAGTCGCACCTCAAGGGCAGGGCGTCGTATTTCCTCTGGCACGCCCTCGGGTAGGTGCCGCACAGGGCGCTAGTGTCCGTGGCGCAGACGCCGAGCACGCCGCCTATCCTCACGGACGCCAGGGCGGCGTCGACGAATGCGACGGGGGGGCCGAAGGGGTCCAGGTCGACGTAATCGAACCGTTCCCCGGACATCAGATGCCTCGCATCCCTGGTCTCCACCCTGACGGCTACGCCGTTGAGCTTGGCGTTCTCGCCTATGAGCGTGACAGCCCTCGGGTTGAGGTCGTTGAGCACGACGTCGGTGCCGGCCTCGTTCGCGACCCTCACGCCCCTGGCCCCGCTTCCTGCCATGGCGTCGAGGAAGCTCCTCGGCCTAAGGAGCCTGCACAGGGCCACGGTGACGTCCCGGTTCAGCGCCATGTGGGGGTTGTAGAACACCTCCTCCCTCTTGGACACGCCTCCCCCGGCTGGGGCGTTAAGCCTCGTGGAACCCTCCGTGACGACCCTGTACTCCATCGAAGGTATAATATAGGGGCCGGATATATAGTATCCCCATGAAAATCGTAGTCGCGGTCACCGGAGCCTCCGGGACGGTGCTCGCCGAACGGCTGCTCCAAAACCTCAAAGGCCATGAAACCCACCTTATCGTGAGCGGCGGCGCGGCCGAGGTGGCCTCCCACGAGGGCGTGGACCTGGGGGCGCTCGGCAGGCTCGCCTCTAGGGTCCACGGGGAACACGACATGTACTCGCCCCTGGCATCAAGCTCGAACGTCATGGACGCGATGGTCGTCGTACCATGCAGCATGAAGACGCTCTCGGCGGTGGCGAACGGCTACGCCGGCAACCTCATAACCCGCGCCGCGGAGAACGTCCTGAAGCTCGGCGGCCGCCTCATAGTGGCCCCGAGGGACACGCCGCTCACGCTCGCGGCGATAGAGAACATGCGCGCGCTCAAGCTCGCGGGCGCGATAATACTGCCGCCGAACGTCGCATACTACAGCGGCCCGAAGACGATAGACGACGTCACGGACTTCATCACGGGAAAGATACTCGATGCCCTCGGGATAGGCCATAAGCTGTACCGGCGCTGGGGCGGCTGACCTGGCATCCGGGTTATTGGGGGGGCCTATCGGGCTGCGTATCCAGGCGGCGGTGGCGTAAGCTGCTGGCCCGTGCAAGTCGGATCGCCGGCCGTCTTCTGCGCCGCATGATTCGCTCAGGCAGGCATACACCGCTGCGCTCTAGCGGGGATGATGGGGATTCGCCTGTCTGGCGAGTGATGGCCCCGCGGATGCAACAAACAACCGTGTTGTTTGTGCGCACAGAGACCGGTGTCTCCGTTGTGTCCTGCAGTTCTGCTGCGGGGTTATTCGCTAATAACCGCCCCCCACCATAACTTAGCCGTGAAAATAGGGTTCGTCGTCAACCCCATAGCCGGCATGGGCGGCATGGTCGGCCTCAAGGGGACCGACGGCGTCCTCGCGGAGGCGCTGAGGCGCGGCGCCGAACCCCGGGCCGGCATGAGGGCGAGGGAGTGCCTGGAGGCGTTCGGGGAGAATCCCCCCGGAATCGAGTTCCTCACCGCGTCCGGCCGGATGGGCGGCGAACTCATGTCAGGGCTGGCGCATGCCGTCGTGTACGACTGCGGCCTGGAAACGTCTGGCCAGGACACGAGGGACGCCTGCCTGAGGTTCAGGGAGGCGGGGGCGGAGCTCTTGCTATTCTCCGGCGGCGACGGCACCGCGCGGGACGTCTACGCGGCGTTAGGCACTACAATCCCTGTCGTCGGCATACCCTCCGGCGTGAAGATGCACTCCGGAGTCTTCGCGGTAGGCCCGAAGGCCGCGGCAGAGATAACGGCGGCCTACGCGGGGGGAAAAGCGGATTTGAGGGATGCCGAAGTCATGGACGTGGACGAGGAAGCATACAGGGGAAACCAGCTTAAGACCAGGCTCTACGGCCTCCTCCGGACCCCGTACCTGCCGGGGCTCCTGCAGGAGAGCAAGCTCCCTTCATCCTCCAACGACGACGAGTCAAAGTGCGCGATAGCCGTGTTCGCGTCGGAGTTCATGTCCGACGGCTCCGCCTACATACTCGGCGCGGGCTCGACGACCAAGGCGATAGCGGACCTCCTGGGCGCCGAGAAGACGCTGCTCGGAGTCGACGTCATCAAGGAGGGGAAGACCCTGCTGAAGGACGCATCCGAAAAAGACCTCCTGGGCATCCTCGCCCGGGAGCCGAAGGCGAAAATCCTCGTTTCTCCCATAGGAGCCCAGGGCTTCCTGTTCGGCCGCGGCACACAGCAGATCAGCCCGCGGGTTATACGGGCGGTGGGGGCAAGGAACATCCTATACGTCGCCACGCCCGAGAAGCTCAACCTGACGCCCCACCTCCTCGTAGACACCGGGGACCCGGCCCTGGACGAGGAACTATCCGGTTACAGGAGCGTCGTCATGGGCTACAGGATGACTCAGAGGAAGGGCGTCAAAGCAGCTTCCCGATGAAGCCTAGGATGCGGTCCCATACACCACCCTCCGCCACATGGGGCGCCGGCACAACCGTCGTGGACGACGCAGCCTCCTGTCCTCCGTCTCCCCCATCGGCCGCGTACTTGACCGTCGCCCTCGGCAGGGTTGTCTGGGCAGGCTCAGGCGGCTCCATTGCTACCGCGGCACCGACTATCCGCGGCCCCTCGTAAAACCCCCCGCCTGCGGAGTCAGGCCCAGGGACTATGCTGACGGAGGCCACCATCTCGTCTGCGGAGGCGTACTGGATGGCCGAACCTAACAGCAGCGCGAGAACAAGCCGGGCTGAGGCAGAACCCATTGTTTACACATATGAGGGGGGCCTATTAAATCAGCCTGTTTGCATCCGGTAAGACTTCACGCCCCCGATAATCGCCCTCGCCGCATACTCGACCTCGCTGCACATGGGCTCCCCCAGGCCCATCCCCGCCGCCTGGACGCCGACGAGGGCCACGCCTATGCCGGCGGCCTCGAGCCGGCCCAAGAGAAGCCGCATCGGCGCCCGGTGCGTGGAGAAGTGCGCGGCCTGCACGGCCTTCGAGTCTATCAGCCTTATCTCGCCGGGTCTTCCCCCGAAGTCGGCGGCGTCGACGATTACGACCCTCTCGGGACGGTACGCAATGACCTCGTCGATGAAGTTCTCCGGGGCGGTGTGGGCGTATATCACCTGCGCCCCCGGCAGCCCGGCAAGCCCGCGGGCGACGGCTGCGCCCAGGCCGTCGTCGCCGGAGAGCTCGTTGCCCACGCACAGGAGGCTCACCCTCCCTGCGAAAACCCCCCAGTCCATATTTTAATCCTATACGCCATATTCCCTATTATGCACGGACTATCGGTCGCCGACGGCCTCCTAGCCAAAGTGAACGCCGAAGCCGCCAAACACCCGGGCGGGAAGGTCACCGAGGTGCGGGTGAGGCTCGGCACCGCGATGTTCGCGGACACGAGGGAGCTCACAAGCGCCTGGAAGCTCATCGTCCAGGACACGCCGCACAGGGCCGCCAAGCTGGCTCTCGAGCGCGTGCCTGGCCGGGGCTGCGAGCTCCTGGGCATAGTCTTCGAGAGGGGATGCTGATGGTCGACGCGGAAAAGATTCGGGCGGAGGGGGTGAAGCTCCTCGAGGAGTTCAGCGAGAAGCTTAAGGACGTGCCGGACACGAAGGAGACCCACTACGCCATAGACCTCAGCAACGTGTGGCGGCCTGACGGGCAGCCCATACGGCACGAGGGATTCAGGGCCAGGATGGCCGGGAACGCGCCACGGATGGAAGACGGATACTTCGCGTGCGAGAAGGGGGCGTAGGGGCAAGGCCAGCGCGCCGCGTAAGGCGGCCAGGGCACCTATTTATTCCCGTAAATCCGATATCCTATCCGATGCACGAGAAGCTGCAGATATACAAGGCGTTCTCGGACGAGACCCGCTACAACATCCTCAAGTTCCTGATGGGTGGGGAGAAGCCGGTCCACGAGATAACGCTGCACTGCCACAGGGCGCAGTCTACCATATCCCTGCAGCTGAAGAAGCTCGAGTACCACGGCCTCGTCCAGTGGCGGCGGGACGGCAAGAGGATACTGTACCGGATAAGCCACGACAAGCTGCCCCTGGTGCACCGGCTAATCTGAGCCGGCGAGGCTCCTCCTAAGCTCATTGAGCTCCGCCAGGTGGCCGTGTTCGAACGCGAGAAGCCACTTGAACACGCTGCACCCCCTCCCGTCAGAGCCATCGCACGCCTCCATGGCCCGGGCATAGAAAGTTATCGAGTCCTTCTCGGCCTTGACTGCCGCCTCCACCGCCCCGAGCTCGTCCATGTCCGCTAGGTCTGACGGGTCGCCGTCGAACAGGCCGTCCATGCCGGACTTCCGCGGCGACGAGTCCATCAGGTCCCTCTCCACCAGCCACTCGTTGTGCTCCGCGAGGTTGTCGTGCACGAGCTCGAGCTTCTCAAGGTGCAGGAGCTCGTCGCGGGCGAGCCTCCTGAACAGGTCCGACACGGCCTTCCCCTTCGCGGCGTTCGCGGCCCGGGTGTAGAACCGTATGCCCTCCTTCTCTATGCGCATCGCCTGCCTGAGGACGTCGAATGCGTTGGTCTCTCTCATCGATTTTTTATTGTGAGCGGGCGGATAAAAACATCCGGCGGAATCAGCCGTTGAAAAATGAAACTCCCAAGAAAGGATTTAAGCTGGGAATCGATATTCCACCAGACAAAGGCTGCAAGATGAAAGAATACGACGTAATAGTCATCGGAGCCGGCCCGGCAGGCCTGTCGGCGGCCATAACGTCCTCCTACTACAAGGTCGGCGTGCTAGTCCTCGACTCCGCGTCCGCGGGCGGGGCGCTCGTGAACCAGTACCCCTGGAAGAATGTCGACAACTACCTCGGGATACACGGGAGGACGGGCGCCGAAGTCGCGGCGCTCATGGTGTCGCACGCCAAGGCAGAGCGGGCGGCCATACGCGAGAACGAGACTGTCACCGACGTGAGGCGGGAGGCGAAGCCCGACGACTCCAAGGAGCACCTGGTCGTCACGACCGACCGCGGGAAATACCCGGCGAAGGCAGTCGTGATAGCGTGCGGCCTCGGGATGCCTCGGAAGCTCGGCGTGCCCGGGGAGGAGCTAGAGAACGTGACCTACTCGCTCCCTGACCCGAAGCCCTACGCGGGCAAGAAGGTGTTCGTCGTCGGCGGCGGAGACACTGCTGTGGAGTGCGCGGTCGAGCTCAAGCGGAATAAGGCGGAGGTCTCTATAGTCCACCGGAAGGATGCCTTCCGGGCGACTGAGAAGAACTCGCAGTGCGTGAGGGACGAGTGCGTGAACGTCCTGTGGAACACGGAAGTGAAGGCCATCGAGGGGGGAGGCAGGGTGGAGAAAGTCAGGCTCTTCAACGGCAAGGACAACACCGAATCCGTCTGGGATGCCGACGCGGTGCTTTTCTCTCTGGGCACGGTGGCGAACACCGAGCTTCTGCAGAAGATAGGCGTGAAGACGGACGAGCAGGGGCGAATAATAGTCAACTCCGACATGCGCACGAACATGCCCGGCGTATTCGCGGCCGGCGACATAGTCGGGAAATGGGCGAGGATACCCGAGGCAATCGGCGAAGGCGGGCTGGCAGGCCTGAACGCGTTCAAGTACGTGAAGAGCCCCTACTGGGGCTGACGGAACGCAGGCAATCCCCCCTCAGCCGTTTCTTGAACTTATTATTCCCACAAAACGTATTACTGGCCTATGGCGGACGGCGATGTCAGCTGGCACAGCATCGAAACGGCGGAATCACTGTCGAAGCTTTCCACCTCCGTCCGGGGCCTCTCGGCCGCCGAGGCCGGCGAGCGGCTGGCCGTCTCCGGCCGGAACCGGCTTGAGGAGAAGCCCGGCAGAAGCCCGTTCTCAATCCTCATAGGCCAGTTCCGGGACCCGCTGGTGCTAGTCCTCATACTCTCCTCCCTGGTCGCCATCAGCCTCAGGGAGGTCGTAGACGGCGGCCTCATACTGGCTATAGTAGTCCTGAACGGGCTGTTCGGCTTCATACAGGACTACAAGGCCGAGCGCAACATCGAGGAATTGAGGAAGCTCTCTAGGCCGAAGTCCATCGTCATCCGCGACGGGGCCGAAGTGGAGGTGGACAGCGAGGAAGTTGTCCCCGGGGACATACTTGTCCTCGAGGAGGGCGACAGCGTGTCCGCAGACGCGAGGGTGGTGGAGGCCGTGAACCTCATGGCGGACGAGTCGTCGCTGACCGGCGAGAGCGTTCCGGTGGAGAAGAATCCGTCTCCGGTCGATGCCAAGGCGTCCCTTCCAGAGCGCTCGTCGATGGTCTACAAGGGGACGACCGTGGTCGGCGGCAGGGGGCGGGTGGTCGTGACCGCCACCGGCATGCGGACGCAGCTCGGGGGCATCGCCCGCAACCTCCAGGCGATAGGGGACGAGAAGACGCCGTTCCAGCGGCAGATGGACTCGCTCGGCAGGAAGGTCGGGCTGGCCATCGTCGCCATCAGCATCTTCGTGGGCGCCGTCATATTCCTCACCACTGACACCCCCCCCATCCGGGTCCTCCTTATAGCGATAGCGCTCGGCGTCGCGGCCATACCCGAGGGGCTGCCGGCGGTCATAACGCTCTCACTCGCCCTGGGCTCCAAGAGGATGTTCCGCAAGAAAGCCCTCCTCAGGAACCTGCCGGTGGCGGAGGGACTGGGCTCGGTAGACATAATATGCACGGACAAGACCGGGACGCTCACCGAGAACAGGATGACGGTCCGGAAGCTATACTTCGACGGCCGCGTCTACGAGGTGTCCGGGACCGGGCACGACACCCTAGGCGAATTCTCAAGGGACGGCGCGGCCGTCGACGCCCGGGAGCTGAAGGGGCTGCTCCTCGCAGGGATACTCAACAACAACTCCCGCGACGCCCAGGGGGCTTTCAGCGGGGACCCGACGGAGATAGCGCTGCGTGTGGCGGCCATGAAAGGCAAAGTCGCCGCGGAACACAGGCGCGTGGACGAGCTCGCGTTCTCCTCGTTGCGGAAGATGATGACGACCGTCCACGAGACCCCCTCCGGCTACGTCTCCTACACGAAGGGCGCCCCGGAGACGGTGCTCGCCCGCTGCGACCGGATACTGGAAGGCGGCTCCGAGCGCCCAATGACAGCGGACGACCGGCGGAGGATACTCGAAGCCAATTCAGCGTTCGCGTCGGAAGCCCTCAGGGTCATAGCGTTCGCGAGGAAGGACGGCCGCGACAAGGACGAGACGGGGCTGGCCTTCATAGGCCTGGAGGCCATGATGGACCCCCCGAGGACGGAGGTGCCGGGGGCGCTGGCGGACTGCAAGGCCGCGGGCATAAGGGTCATCATGATAACCGGCGACAGCAAGCCGACGGCGGTCGCAGTCGCCCGCGAGATAGGATTGCCCACGGAGGCCCTCGAGGGCCGGGACATAGACGGGATGAGCGAGGTGGAGCTGCAGAACGCAGTCAAAACCACATCCATCTTCGCCCGCGTGTCCCCCGAGAACAAGCTCTCCGTCCTCATGGCCCTCAGGGCCCAAGGCCACATCGTCGCCATGACTGGTGACGGGGTCAACGACGCCCCCGCCCTGAAGGCCGCCGACGTGGGCGTGTCGATGGGCGTCAGGGGCACGGAGGTGGCGAAGCAGACGTCCGACATAATACTCCTCGACGACAACTTCGCCACCATCAGGGACGCGATACTGGAGGGCCGCAGGATATTCGACAACGTGAGGAAGTTCGTGAGATACCTGTTCCCCTGCAACCTGGCGGAGGTCGCCATAGTCTTCATAGCCGCCCTACCGTACGCGTTCGGCCAGCCGATGGTGATACTCACCGCCGTCCAGCTCCTGTGGATTAACGTCATAACAGACGGCCTCCCCGCCCTGGCTTTGGGCGTCGACCCCCCCTCGCCGGACATAATGCGCAGGAAGCCCAGGGGGCGGGGGGAGGGTGTCATAAACCGGCAGGTGACGTACTCGATACTGTTCAACGGCTTCACGATGACCGCTATTGTTCTGAGCCTCTTCTGGCTCGCAGACCCCATCAGCAACTTCCAGAAGGCCCAGACCATCGCCCTCACGTCCATAGTATTCTTCAAGCTCGTGCGCGTCCAGGGCATAAGGAGCGCCGAGAACCTGGGCATGCTGTCCAACAAGTGGCTGCTCGCGGCCCTCGGAAGCTCCCTCCTCATGCACGTCGTCATACTCTACACCCCGCTGTCGACGTACTTCAAGGTGGTTCCCCTCGCCGCCCCGGACTGGGCGCTCGTCGTAGCCGGGATGATTGCGTTCGCCGCCCTCTCATCCGCGCTGCGGAAGGCACTCAAGGCCGTGCAAAGGACGTAATGACGGCTTTTTATGCGCCGATGAGATTATATCACCTTAGGGTCATCATATGTTCGACGCATACGGCATACTAGAGCGCGTCAAGGAGAAGCGGCCGCTGATACACCACATCACCAACTGGGTGACGATATACGACTGCGCGAACATGACCCGGACGTTCGGAGGCCTCCCGGTGATGGCACACGCCAGGGAGGAGGTCGAGCAGATGGTCACGCTCGCCGGCGCCCTCGTCCTGAACATAGGCACTCTCACGCCCGAGCTCGTCGACACGATGATGGCCACTGCAAGGGCAGCCAACCGCCGGAGGATACCTGTGGTGCTGGACGCCGTCGGGGCGGGGGCCACCAGCCTGAGGACCGACAGCGCAATCAGCATACTCAACGGGACGCACATAGACATCCTGAAAGGCAACTACGGGGAGATGGGCGCCATAGCGGGCGTCAAATCCACCGTCCGTGGGGTCGAGTCTGAAGGCCTCGACGCGGACCCGGCCGCGGTGGCAAGGAAGCTGTCGGCGGACTACCGCAACACGGTCGTTATGACCGGCAAGACGGACGTAGTCTCCGGAGGCGGGGAAACCTACCTCGTGGACAACGGCCACCGGATGATGGGCTCCATCGTCGGCACCGGCTGCATGGCCTCCTCGGTCATAGCATGCTTCGCGGCGGTCGAGCCCGAGCGCCAGTTGGCCGCAGCAGCGGCAATGGCGTGCTTCGACATAGCCGGGGAGCTGGCCGCGGAGAACGCGCGGGGGCCCGGCTCCTACATGGAGGCGTTCTACGACGCAGCCTACCTCCTGAGCCGGGACCAGGTCGAGTCTATAATGCGGGTGAACAGGGTCTGACACCGTATTGGCACTATCCTTACACTAACTTCCCCCGAAAGCTATACCAAGGGACACCCTATACGTATGATGTAAAGGGGTGATACGGATGAACTCATCAACCGCGACGGCAAGCCTTGTGTACATGGCGACCGCCTACATGGCCGCCTACCTCCTGTACCTTCTCCTGAAGGCTGCGGCAGGCGACGCAGGATACGGCACCACCCCGTACGACGCAAGCCGTCTTGTACTCAGGAGAAAATACGTCTAATGCCACCGTATATACCACCGTAAGCGGGGCGGCGGAGAACCCACGCTCGCCGCCCAGGGGGGCCTCCAGCGAGGCTCCCCCTAAACCGCTTTTAAGTCTCTCGGCGAATATGCTACCCTCATGTCAACAGTCGCCGAAAAGGCATCCCGCGCCAAAACCGCGTCCATAGAGCTTGGGAAGGCCTCCACAGACCTGAAAAACAGGGCCCTGGACAGGGTCGCGGAAGTCCTTGAGGAGCGGGTTGAGGACATACTCGAAGCCAATTCCGCCGACCTCAAGGAGGCGGGGGAGAAGGCCGGCTCCCCGCTCTACAAGCGCCTTGAGCTAACCGAGGACAAGATAGCCCAGATGGTGAAGGCGGTTAAGGGCCTTGTGCGCCTCCCCGATCCGGTCGGGGAGACCGTGTACTCGATGGAGCTTGACCGGGACCTGGAACTCTACAAGGTGACCGTCCCCCTGGGCGTAGTGGCCGTGATATTCGAGTCCAGGCCGGACGTCATAGTCCAGGTGGGCAGCCTATGCCTGAAAAGCGGCAACTCGGTGATACTGAAGGGCGGAAGCGAGGCTAAGAACACTAACCGGACGATATACGCCCTAATCAAGACTGCCACGGAGGAGGAGGGGATACCCGACGGTTGGATTCAGCTGGCCGAGACGAGGGAGGACGTAGCACAGCTCCTGAGGCTCGAGGACAAGATAAGCCTCATCATACCTCGCGGCTCGAACGAGCTCGTGAAGAACATACAGGCGAACACCCGCATACCAGTGCTCGGCCACGCAGCCGGAGTCTGCCACGTCTACATCGACCGCGACGCGGACCCGGAGAAGGCCGCGCGGATAGCGTACGACTCCAAATGCCAGTGCCCTGCGGTCTGCAACGCGATGGAGACCCTCCTCGTCGACAGGAAGGCGGCGAAGAAGGTCCTCCCCTCCCTCTGGGAGAGATACGCCCAGGCGGGCGTGAAAGGCAAGGGCGACGAGGAGGCGTGCAAGCTCTTGCCCGGGCTCGCGCCGGCTTCGGAGGCGGACTGGGGGGCCGAGTACTGCGACCTCGCCATGAACGTGAAAATCGTGGACGGCGTCAAGGAGGCGGTCGAGCGGATAAACCGGTACGGCTCGGGCCACACCGACGCCATAGTCACGGAAAACGAGGAGGCCGCGAGATACTTCATCGAAACCGTCGACAGCTCCTCGGTGATGTGGAACGCGTCCACCCGCTTCAGCGACGGATTCCGGTACGGCCTCGGCGCGGAAGTCGGGATAAGCACCGGGAAGATACACGCCCGCGGACCAGTCGGCCTCGAAGGCCTCGTCACCTGGAAGTGGATACTCAAGGGCCGCGGCCATGCCGTCTCCGACTACGACCGGAAAAAATACCTCCACAAGAGGCTGAACCGGAAGTGGCATTGACTTTTTAGGCCCTGCGCTAATTCATTATCCAGATGGCTAGGGTCGGTTTCATCGGCGTCGGCCGCATGGGTTCTGCTCTCCTGACAGGGTTCATCGAAAAGGGCCTCATAAAGCCCGAGAGCGTGAGGATATACGACCGCGACCCGCATGTCGTGCGGCGCATGAACCTGCGCGCCGAATACTCCGCGTTCGAGGTCGTGGAGAAGTCCGAGATAATATTCATCTGCGTGAAGCCGAAGGACATGGACGACGTCCTCGACGAGATACGCGACATAGCCGGGAGCAGGCTGATAGTCTCCATAGCGGCCGGCATACCGATACGGCGGATTGAGGCGAAGCTGAGGGAGGCGAGGGTCGTGCGTGTGATGCCCAACACCCCTGCCATGGTCGGTGAGATGGCTGCGGCGTACTCGATGGGCCGGCGCGCGCTCGAGGAGGACGCGGTCCTTGTCGGCAGCCTCCTGAACTCGGTGGGCGTCGCGTATCCCGTGGCGGAGGAGCTCTTGGACGCGGTCACGGGGCTTTCCGGCTCAGGCCCCGCGTACGCGTACTACTTCATCCAGGCGCTGATAGAAGGCGGCGTCAGGGAGGGGCTGCCGGACGAGATAGCACGCAACCTGGCGATACAGACCGTGCGCGGCGCGGCCGGGATGGCGTCCGCATCCAGCCGGCCGCTCCCGGAGCTCATAGACGACGTGAGGAGCCCTGGCGGCACGACGGCGGAGGGCCTGAAGACCCTGGACGAGCGGAAGGTGCATGAGTCCGTGGCGGAGGCCGTGCAGGCGGCGGCGAGGAGGTCGAGGCAGCTAGGCGGTTAGAGATGTTCGTGCGGAAGAAGACCATCAAGGGCAGGCAGTACTACTACCTGGTCAGGAGCGTGAGGGACGGCGCCGCCGTCAGGCAGGAGTGCCTCGAATACATTGGGCCGGTCGCCCCCACCGAGAAACAGGTGAAGAAACTGGTGAAAAAGCACGGAGGGAGGAAATGAAACAGACGATACGGCTTTACGTGACGACGAGGAAGGACCCGGTCACGGACCTGGACGACGTGAAGACGGCGGCCGAACTCAAGAAGTGGAAGGAGGATGCCAGGAAACACGCCCTGAAGGCGAAGGAGTACACTGCCGCGTCCGACGCGCTCATAGCGGACCTGCAAGGCTACGCGGTCCAGGAATGCTACGCGGTCGTCGCGTATCCGCCCGGGAGCATCCACGAGGCGGACGACCTGGTGGGGGAGGAGCTCCTGAAGTTCCTCAAGCGGAATTCCGGGCGGATAAGCTGGAAGCTGGACGAGACCGGGGCGAGCGGCGTCACCGTCTCCGAGCACGCGGCCAGCCGTCCCACGTTGGACGCGAGCCACCTCTGGGACAACTTCACATACGGCCTCATAGCCGACAAGGCGCTAGGCAAGGACGAGTATGAAGTAGACCTCGAGGTCGTGGCGGCCGGCTAGCTCACCTGGTCTTCAGCTCGTTCCTGAGGCCCTTTATCTCGTCCAAGAGGGACTTGTTGGTCTTGTTAATGTCCTTCAGAATCTCGTGGATGTAGTACACCTCGTTCTGTATCTCCCTTATGGCGTTGTAAACTTCGCCGTCCATGTCGCCCATAAACTGTTATTTTGTCTTTGTCTTTTAAATGCAGAACGGCATAATTAATCCATCCGGGTGGGCGGCTTATTGGGCTGAGGTCAAGCCAGATGAAGGAAAACGGGCTAAGCAGCATCCGGTCGAAATACGCCTCCCTGGAGAAGCGGGAGCCGCAGCACATACAGGACGCCATAAAGTCGAGGCGGCTGTACAACGAGACCCGCGGAACCCGCTTCCAGTCTGATACTATGGTCGTGCGCAACCGCAACGTCGAAGCCCAGCCAAACGCCCCCCAGCCCTCTGCAAGGAGGCCCGCGCAGAGCACAATGGGCATATTCAGTTCGTCATCCTCCGGCGGCCGGTCCGGGGGGAAGTCGTACTCAAGCTTCTTCGACAGGATGCTGAAGGACGCCCAGAGCGGGGGGGACCCGTCCGCCAACAGGCAGAAGGCGGGCTCGTCGTCCTGGGTCAGGGGGATGTCCAACAGCGCGTCATTATCCTCGGACAAGCGGGACGCGCTCGAGAGGCAGCTTAAGCGGGTCGCCCAGATGGAGCTTGCGAGCAAGCAGTCCGGGATGACGCCCCTCCAGAGCGAGGTGCAGACCGTCCAGTCGGTCCCGTCCCAAGAGCCCGCGGCGGCGGAACCGCTTCAGCCGCTCGGGGCTCAGATACCCGGCATAATATCCGCAGAGCCGGCCCATGCGGCCCACCAGGAGCCGCTCATAGACGTGAGGGCGGTGAGGGCGGCGCTCGCCCAGCCGGCCAACAGGGCTCTATTCAGTTCCATTCGGGGAAGGATAGGGAACCTCATAATGCACGACCTGCCAGCCGATGTGACCGGCGAGCTCAGGCAGATTGCCCGGGAGCTGGACCATCTTAACTCTTCGACGAACAGCTAGTCACTTGTGGACTACCTTCAGGAGGTCCGCCTTGGTCACTATGCCGATGGTCCTTCCCTGCTCCTGCACGAGGACTCCTGTGTTGTGCTCAAGTAGCGTTGACAGCACGGTGAGGGGGGTTTCTGGTTTCACGGTCGGGAAGGCCCCGCCCATGTGCTCGCCCACCTCCTCGCTCGAGAATGCCTTTGCGTCGACGCCGTTCGCGAGGAGCCCCAGTATGTCGCGCTCCGAGAACGAGCCGAGCGTCCTGTCTCCGTCGTAGACGGGCAGCTGGGACACGTTGTGCTTCTTCAGTTTGCCGGCAGCGTATTCTATGGAGGCGGTGTGCTGTATGCCCACGACGTCACTGGACATTATCTCCCTTGCGGTGACTTCACCGCCCTTCAGTTCGTCGAGCGCCTGGAACAGTTTCGCGACCTTGCTGTACCTCGGGTCCACGGTCCCGGCCTCCATCCTGGCGACGAGGCTCTGGCTCACCCCTGCCTTCGCTGCGAGCTCAGTCTGTGTGAGCCCCATCTTCCTGCGCAGGCGTTCTATGTCGGTGGTTGGGGGGAGCTGCATTTTCTCTTTTTCGATGCTCAAATGCATAAATATGCTTAAACGAATATGCAATTGCATTACGTATTTAAATACGCATAACGATTCTCTCTAGGAATGGCCAAAACCCTCGCTGAAATAAACGAGAAGATACGGAAAGGGGAAGCCGTAGTCGTCAGGGCCGACGAGATGCCGGAAATTGTGGCCAAAAAAGGTCTGGAAAAGGCGGCGCGCGAAGTCGACGTCGTGACGACCGGGACATTCGGCGCCATGTGCAGCTCGGGGGCGTTCATAAACTTCGGCCACTCGAACCCGCCCATAAAGATGCAGAAGGTATGGCTGAACGAGGTGGAAGCATACGGCGGATTAGCCGCCGTCGACGCCTACGTCGGCGCGACTGAACTCAGCCTCGACCGCGGCATGGAATACGGCGGCGGCCACGTCATAGAGGACCTGGTGGCCGGCAGGGAGATAAACGTGAGGGCGTCATCCTACGGGACCGACTGCTACCCGACGAAGAAGCTCGAGACGACGATAACCCTGGACGACCTGAACCAGGCGTACATGTTCAACCCGAGGAACGCCTACCAGCGCTACACGGCCGCCGTCAACCTCTCGGAGCGGAAGCTCCACACGTACATGGGCACGCTACTCCCTAGGGGCGGGAACGTCAACTTCGCGGGGTGCGGCGAGATAAGCCCGCTCAACAACGACCCCGGCTACCGGACCATCGGCTTCGGGACGAGGATATTCCTGTGCGGCGCCGAAGGCGTCGTCGTCGGCGAAGGCACCCAGCACTCCCCGCAGAGCGGATTCGGCAACATCACGGTGAAGGGCGACCTAAGGGGAATGGACCCCAAGTACGTCCGCGGCGCGACGATACCGCACTACGGCACCAGCCTCTTCGTCGGCATAGGCATACCCGTCCCGATACTCGACGAGGAGCTGGCGAAGAGCACGGCGGTGACGAACGACCTCATCGAGACTAATCTCGTGGACTACGGGGTCGCAAGGCTCGACAGGCCCCAGCTCAGGAGGATAAAATACAGCGAACTCCTCTCGGGACGGGTGGACGTGAACGGCAAGGCCGTCAAGTCCGCGCCGCTCTCCAGCTTCAAGCTCGCCTACGACATAATGGACGAGCTCGCCTCCTGGATAAGCGAGAAACGGTACTACTTCCCGGAGGAGATAATACCCCTCCCCCGGGAGCGCGCCGTCAAGCCGATGAAGGTCACGGCCAAGATGCCCCGCGTAGAGGACGTGATGACCCGGAAGGTGTGCGCCGTCCGGGACACGGAGTCACCGGAGACTGTGTCCGAGCTCATGGTGGGCAAGGGCTACGACCAGATACCCATAGTCGACGGGAAGGGCATGCTCGTCGGGATAGTCACGTCGTTCGACTTCACCAAGGCGGTCGCCCAGAAGAAGAGGAGGCTCCGCGACGTCATGTCCCGTGGGGTCGTCACCTCCAAGCCGAACGAGGCCATAGACGAGGTCGGAAGGCGCCTGGAGAAGCACGGCTTCAACTCCACGCCGGTCGTGGACGGGGAGAACCGCTTAGTGGGCATAATAACGTCGTCGGACATAAACCGGGCATGGGGGCGGATGAGAAGATGAAACGCTATCTCCTGCGCTACAGCACGGAAGCCTCAGACAGGCCGGTGCTCGCGGAAGCCGTCCTGAAGACCGGAGTACTCGTCAACATCCTCACCGCCGACGTTGAATACTCGAAGGAGATGCTCGCGATAGGCGTACTCGGCGGCCCCGAGGCGGAGCGGAAGCTCCTCCACTACCTCGAACTTCACGGCGTCGAGGCCGAGGAGCTGTCAGGCAACATACTCAAGGACGATGGACGGTGCGTGGACTGCCTCGCATGCTACGGCGTCTGCCCCACCAAGGCGATAACCATCCGCGACTGGCGGATGCGCCTCGACAACGACGAGTGCATACGCTGCGGCCAATGCGTGGAAGCATGCCCGACCCGCGCCCTCAGCCCCCCCAAGGCCTGAATCTATTTAATCCCTCCCTCCAATCTCTAAGCATGGCAACTCAGCCTCCGGACGACCGGGCCCGGGCAACCGCGGCCCAGGCGTGCTCAGCCGAAGCGGGCGAAGAGGAGATCAGGCGGGCAGTCGAAGCTGCGGGTGGCGGCCTGAACGTCGCGGAAGCCGCGGCCGAGCTCCTTAAGACGGAGCCGGAGGACGGGCGGCGGAAACTCGTCAAGCTCATAGCGGCACTGCTTGCCGGGAAATCCCCGGGAAGCGGAAACGCAGCGGAAAAACTCGTTTCCTGGATGGGCGTCTCCAACGACCTCGGCTTCCGCTCCCACGAAGCGCTCATGCTCGCAGCAGCCGCCAGGCCGAAGGACGCCGGATGGCTCAAAGACATGCTCTTATCCGCGGAAAGCGACCCCGAACACCCCTACAGGAGGAGCGACGCCGAAACCGTGCTGTCCGTCCTCGACGACGGCATAGACCGCGCCAAAACGCTCCTCGACTCCCCCGACGAGGACTCGAAGTGCGCGGGGGTGGACGACCTCGCCATACACGCGAGAAACCTCATGCTGGATGGGAAGACCGGGGAGGCGGAATCCGTCATCGCCTCATCAATCCCCGCGTTCCTGAACCTGCTCTCGACCCATCCCCACGGCCAGCTTTCGGCGCACGTGGGCGAGGCGCTGCGGGGATGGGCCGCGCTCGCGACGGACGCTGTCGTCGACGGCATCCTGAAGGCCGCCAACCCCAAAAACCTCGACGGCCTCCCGGACGCCCGGCTCGCGACGCCCGCAGTCACTGTCCTCTCGAAGATGCCCCCGGAGGTCGCGCCTCCCCTGGCGGCGGCCCTGTCGCGCAGCCTCGTGCACGACGGCATCACAGACTTCGTGGCCGTGAACTCGCTCGCCAACCTCGGGGAAGCGGGCCTCGCACCCCTCCTTGAGCGGGCGAAGGATATGAGGACCGACCAGGAATACGACGCCGTCTCCCTGGTGCTCGGATACTCCGGCCTGAAAGGACTGAACGCGGTCATCGGCTTCTGCGACACGCCCGACGAGACCCAGATGCTCACCGGCATAAGGCTTCTGTCCGGCATCACAAGGAGCATGCAGTCGAAGGGGGCGTCGTCCTCCGTGGCCCTGGCCCAGGCCATCTCCGGCGAGAGATTCCAGGCCGTGGTTTCAAGGGCCGAGTCCGCCGGCAACACGGCGCTCGTGTCCGCACTAATCCGGCTCAGGGAGTCCTGCAGCCTCACATGAGGTGTCCGATGCGCTGGCCCCTGACATACGGCGAGACGAACTTCATGATACACTGCGACCTCGACCTGAAGGAGTCGTCGCTCGACGAGCTCGTAACCCAATACGACCGCCTAATCGCGTACATAAACTCGAACCCCCTGTTCAAAGCATCCTACGAGCCAGTGGAGGTCTCGGTAGACGCCCCGGAGATAGCGGCCCTCATGGCGGAGGCGGCGGGCAGGTGCGGCGTCGGCCCCATGGCCGCGGTCGCTGGAGCGTTCGCAGAGCTCGTGGGGCGGAGGCTGTCGTCGGATGGGGCGGCCGACGTGATAGTCGAGAACGGGGGGGACATATACATGCTCGCGAAGGAGGAGAAGACGGTGGGGATATACTCGGGGCCGTCCAGCCTGTCCGGCCAGCTCGCATTCCTGGTGAAGCCGGAGGACACGCCTTGCGGGATATGCACGAGCTCCGCGTCCGTGGGGCCGTCGGTCAGCCTCGGCGCCGCGGACTCCGCCACCGCCGTAGCGGATTCGGCGGCCTTGGCCGACGCGGCGGCCACGGCGGTCGGCAACGCAGTCAAGTCCGGCGGTAACACGGGCATTGCGTTGGAGACCGCGAAGGCCATACCAGGGCTCCGGGGGGTGGTCGTCGTCTCAGGCGACGTCCTGGCGGCGTGGGGGCGGCTTCCGGAGCTGACGAGACACAGCTTATAAAGAACCCCTTCGATATTGGATACCGGTGATTTCATGGATGACATCCCAAACCGCAGGAAACGTTTCTTCGAGGGCTTGGACGACTTCATGGGCGACGACTTCGGCGGCTTCGGCGAGGAATTCCGCAGGGTCCGCGAGCAGATGGACCGGATGATGCGCGACGTCCTGAGCCACGACCACCTCGGCGAGGAGCCGGGCAAGAGCTACGTCTACGGGTTCAGCATGCACACCGGCCCGGACGGCAGGCCGGTGATGGAGGAGTTCGGGAACGTTCCGAAGCCGGGCGTCGAGGAGATACCAGGGGAGCGGGAGCCGCTCGTCGACGTCATAGACGGAAAAGACGAAATCACAGTCATCGCCGAGCTGCCTGGCGTGGAGAAGCAGGACATAGACCTGAAGGCCGACGAGAGGAGCCTGCAGATACACGTCGACAACAAGGCCCGGAAATACCACAAGGAGCTACGGATGCCGGCCGAAGTCGACCCCGACACCATCAAAGCCTCCTACAAGAACGGGATACTCGAGGTCAAATTCCGGAGGAAGGAACGGAAGGCTGATGGTAAGAGGAGGATAAACATAGAGTGATCACCTAACTGGGCTGACGTCGTCGCGGGTCACCTTATCTGGTCCCGAAGCAGCCAGCCTGTCAACAACATGGTGCATACGCCCCAACCGATCATCCCGTGAAAATAGAATAGCCCGTCCATGAATACTCCAGCGACTATAAAGACCCCCCCGACCAGGAAACCGAACAACATGCCCGGGCCTACCGCAACAGAGGGCCCGCCACTCTTGGCAGGGCTACCCCCCATGGAGGACACCCACCATGATACGGCCAGGAATAGCCCGAATGAAAGCGGATTATCCCCCGTCATCGGGAACGGGTAGTGTCCGAGGTTGAATCCGACGAAGGTCGCCGCAAAGGCGAGCGCCAGGAAAAACTTCAGGATGTCGTCGACGTTCCTGGCGTCCGGCAGGATTAACTTCTTCTGGTCTGAACGGAGAAAACGGCCGATAATCCCCAGAATCTGGCTCTGGAACATCAGGAACACCAGTATCCACCCCCCCGCCCAAACAAACCTCATGAGCGCAGGCCCCTCAGCCGTGTCGCTGAAAAAATGGTAAAGGAAGCCCTGGTACACGATGAAGCCGAAAACCTGGACCAGAAAAAATGCGGCTATGGCCCCCCAGAAGCTTTCCGCCACAACCTCCCTCGTCCCGTCTCTAGCCTCGTTTTCCACTGCACTGTCCACCTAAATTTACCTGCGGCAGTTAAAAACCAGGTGTGTCCCGGCGTCCGCGTGTCCGGTCTCATGGTGTCGGCCTACGGCGGCGGCCTTTTCCTCGCTTCGCCCGGAAAACGCTGGCCAAACTAGGCGAGTTTCCTCGCCACCGTCAGGAATCCGGTGTGTCCGAGCATTTGCGTGTCCGGGCGCATCGTGTCGGCCTTCCAGTTGCGGAGTATGTTCTCGAAGGTCTCGTGGAGCCAGCCTTCGTTGAGGGCCTCTGTAAGCTGCCTGCTCTGGTTTATGCTCGGGCTGTAGCTGACTAGGGTTCCGCCGACCCCGAGGGCCTCCGTCAGGTTAGGCACTACCTTCCACGGCTCCGTGAGGTCGAGGAACACGGCGTCGAGGCCGCGCTCGTCGATTCCCAGGTAGGTGTCCCTGAGCTCCAATCGCACGTTCTTCACTCCGAAGCGCTCGAAGTTGCACTTTGCGATGTCCGCGAAGTCCTCCCTCAGCTCGTAAGTCACCACCGTCTCCGGATACACGACGTGGGCGAGGAACATGGTGAACAGGCCGCTGCCGGTGCCGCTCTCCAACACCCTGCTGCCGGAGCTTATCCCGGCGTAGCCCGCCGCCATGCTCATGTCCTTCAGCGTCATCGCCTGCGGCCCCCTCCTAGCCTTCTCGAGGTAGTCCCTGACGTCCGGGTCCAGGACGCTGAACCTGATGCCGGTGTTCGACTCGACGACGGCTCCTGGCTCGGCCGAGGCGACGGCGTCGGACTTCACGAAACCGTACTTCGTGTGGAAGTCCCTCCCACGCTCCACCAGGTATTTGCCGCCCTTGGGGTCTACGAGAAGCCTCATCTGAGGATATTACGGGGGGCCGGTATTTAAGGCGCCTCCTCCAGGGGGCCGGATTCGGCGTCCAGAATGGCCACTGGAAACCGCTCCCCGCATCCTTAATAATCTCCGGGGGAATATCATTATCAATGTCTTTTACTCGGGCGGTGGCCGTCCTACTGGTTTTTTGTGCGGGTCTGGCCTCTGCAGCATCCACCGGCGGCTCCTCGTACCAGGACCTTTTCTCTCCCCTCTGGAGCCAGGACGTCAGGGGCGAAGTCCATAACGTCCGCGTCGTCGACCTCAACGGCGACGGGAAGGCGGAGGTCATAGTCGACAGCCTCTACGTCACGTCGGAAGGCAAGAGCGGCACGGTATTCATGTTCGACGGGGGCGGGCAGCCGGGGTGGAAGTACCTCGGCGGACTCCTAGAGGACATACATGTCTCTAACAAGGGCTATACCCTAGTCGGCTCGGGCGCGTACGCGGAGCTCTTATCCCCCTCCGGGGAGGAAGTATGGAAGATACCGACCCGGAGCTCCCCCGGACAGAGCATATACTCGCAGAGCGTGTATGCAGCAGACCTGAACGGCGACGGGAAGGACGAGGCGGTCGTCGGCACCAACTACGGGCAGAAAGGCAGCGTCCTCAACATACGGGGGCACGGGAAGGAGGAGCTTGCGGCGGTCACATTCAAGGGGCTTGAGACGCCTTACGCCCTCTCGTCCGCGGACTTCGGTGGAAGCTCAAGGACGGTGCTCGTCGGCACGATAAAGTACTCCCCTAACACGATTGGCGGCACCTACACCCCGACCTACAGCAAGCCGTCCACCTTCTACGCCTTCGACCTGGGCGGCGCCACGAGATGGTCCGACAACTACGAAGGCGGCGTGTCGGCGGTCAAGGCCTGCGACATAAACGGGGACTCGCTCTCTGAGGCGGTGGTCGGGAGCGCGGGACGCGTCAAGGCGTACTCGCACCTAGGCAATGTGCTCTGGGACGCGGCGGTCGACGGGCAGGTCCGCGCCATAGACTGCGGGCCCCTGTCCTCGAACGGCTCGATGGGAGTTTTCGTGGGCGCCGGCAAGGTCTACGCTTTCGACCCGTCAGGGGCTCTGCTGTGGCAGTACTCGTCCGGCGAGACGACGGCCCTGAAGGCATACGACTTCGCGCAGGACGGGTCGGCAGAGATCATACTGGGTTCCGCGAGCATCCGCATACTCGACTCGGCCGGCGAGCTTGTCTACAAGTCGGACTCCGTCGGTTCCGTGCGCTCGATAGACGTGGGGGACCTGAACGGCGACGGATACGCGAGCATAGTCTACGGCTCCAAGGACCACAGGGTCCGGGCGCTGGACTCCGCGGCTTACGTCCAGGTCAGCAGGGCCGAGCACTACTACGGGCTCGCGGACAAGGCATACCGCGACAGGGATTACAACCTGACGTCGTACTACGGGCTCCTGGCGAAGGACCTGTATGGGATAGCCGGCAGGCAGGCGGACGAAGCCAAGGTGAAGACGCTCCTGGACAAGTCCGGGAGGTACTCGAGCGGCGACATCTACAGCAACCTGACGGACTACTACTTCGTGAAGGGGGAGTACCCCGAGGCCGCGAAGTACGCCCAGATGGCGGCGGACGAGTACCGGAAGGTCAATGACATGGCGCACGTGAACGAGCTTCTGGCGACGAAGGGGAGGGCGCTGGCCATACCCGCAGCCGCGGAGAACCTGGGGCTGATGAGGCGGTACTTCGCGGAGAGGCGCTGCGCCAACGCCACCTATTACGCCGCCCGGGTCAGGGAGGCCTATGTTTTCCTCGGAAACCAGACGCTCGTCTCGGAGGCGTCGTCGGTCGATGCCTGGTGCAAGGCCTATGATGTGTTCCATGCCGAGGTCGAGGAGGCCTACAAGTACGTGCGGGCCAACAACTACGGCAACGCGACCTACCACCTGTCTCTGGCGGACAAGGCGTACCTGGGGCTGAATGACACATCCCTCAGGCGGCAGTACGACAACGTGTCGGCTATGGCCGACGCAATCCAGCGTGACAAGGATGTCGTCACATACGGCGGCATAGGGGTCGTCGTCCTGATACTCCTCCTCATAGCCGCGGCTGTATTCCTGGTGACCGTGTACCTGCTCAAGAAAGGGGGCATGGACCTCCTGAGGGGCATGTTCGGGGGGGATTCAGGCTCCGACGGCGGCCCCCAGCCGGGCGGACGCGGCAGGCTGCGGGAGCTGCGCGGCCGCGCCGGGGAGAGCATAGGGGATTCCTTCAGACGTTGAGTCTGACGCGGCGGATGGCCGTCTGGGATGCCGGGTGCTTTATGGCCTCTAGGGTGTCAGAAGGGCAGTCGCAGGCGCATTTTAAGGGCTAGGCAAATACTATATCATGGAACTTGCTGGGCTGACGTTGTACTTCTATCTCGGCTTCTTCATAGTCGGCCTCATAGTCTCGCTGCTCATGAAATTCTGGTCCAAGCTCGTGTTCTCCGCCCTCTTCTTCTTCATCGTGTGGCAGATGGGGGAGCCTGCGTTCGGGCTGATGTTCCTCATGGGCGTCGTCATAAGCTGGCTTGTGGTGGACTACATCTTCGGGATGAACGATGCGAGGCAGCGCAGGAAGCGGAAGGACCTGATTTCTATCTGACGGCGTTTGACAGGTCGTATGACTCGTCGAGCGGTACCTCGGCCTCGCCTAACACGGGCAGCAAGACCCTTACCTTGCCTTTGACCCTTGCGACGGCCGCGCCCTCGCTTACCGCGGATAATATCCCCGACAATCCCTTCTCGGTGGGCAGGTTCACCTCCACTGTCATGTCTCTAATGCCCTTCGGCGGGACTTCCAGGGGCCCGGTCAGTCTGCCGTCGCCTATCTCGGCGTCGTTGATGTAGACTTTGCACTCTGCTCCCGTGACCTTCAATGCGAGTATGTTCGGGTTGTAGACTTCGGTCCTGACGACCACAGTCATATTGGTGGGTATCTCGACGCCGAACACGGCCACCTTGTCTTCAACCCGGTAGTCCACGCCTTTCACGGCCACCTCGGGCTTGGCGGTCATCTGCGGGAGGAGCCAGTATCCGGCAGCGGCCAGTACTAGGAGTGTGGCGACGGCTATGTAGACGATGGGTTTCACGAGACAGATATTGCATTAAACCGTATTAAAGCCACACGCTCAGCCGTCCTGAGCTTGTGCACGGTATGTCCACCGGCCCGAACGTCATGTCGTAGATTACCGCCACGTCGTATTCTAGTATCCTGCTTTCGGTGGGTGTCGTGTCGCAGGAGGCGGCCTCGACGTAGACTGTCTCGCGGTTTTGGGGCACGATTCTCGGCTTGTCAACGGTCAGGCATCTTTTGCCTGTCGCGTTGTTCGTCACCTTCACGTCCGCTATCCTCAGCTCGGACGGCATCGTCTTGAGGAACATTATGGCGAGCGTGCCGTCGCCGTGGTATTTCGACGCCTTGGCGACGGGCTCAAGGAGGCTGAATCCCCTGGATGTGATTACCGGCGCGTCTTCCGGTAGCGTCTCCTGGCCGAGCAGGGTGTCCAGGTCCCGGCCGTCGTGGATGCCGGTCTCCGCAGTCGCGAAGCCTGTGGGCGGCCTCAAGGCGTCTTGGGGGAGGCTGAGACCAAGCTCGTATGCGGCGAAGACGAGTATGACTATGAATAACAGGGGGTATGCGATTGGGGTTTTATACGGGCTGCCGTATACCCTGGTGGGGTTCCTGGCCTCCATGTTATTTTTTTGGAAGAACCCCTTTATAAACAATGTTCAACGTTAAAATGTCCTGGCGACCCTGACATTAGTGCCGGCCTTGCCGCAAACGACGCACGACGCCCTCTCATCGGTCACAGTCAGCATGGTCCCCGCCTCGTCGATGGGCTTCGCGCACTCGTCATGCCCGCACCAGCCCACAGTGACAACCCCCCTGCCGACAAGCTCCCTGAACGCGGGGAGGCTGTCAGCCGAAAAGAGCCTCTCGTCGAACCTCTTCTGGGCCTTAGCCCTCATATACTCCTCGACGGCAGTGAAGACGGCGGCCAAGTCCAGCCCGCTCGCATCCACGCTCTCCTTTACGCCGTTGTCCCTCCTGACGACGACGACCTTGCCCTCCCTGATGTCCCTGGGGCCGGCCTCAATCCTCACGGGCACGCCCTCCCGCTCCCACCTGAAGAACTTGGCGCCAGGCCTCTGGTCGCTGTCGTCCACCCTGACCCTGAAGCCCCGGCCCCGGAGCCTGGCCTCAAGCGCCCGGACGTACTCCATGACGCCAGCCCTCTCCACGTCCTTGAAAATTATGGGTATGATAACGGCCTGGATGGGCGCCACCCTCGGGGGCAGAACCATGCCCTTCTCGTCGCCGTGGACCGAAACCGCGGCGGCAAGGAGCCTCCCGAAGCCGGGACCGTAAGAAGTCTGCCAGGCGTGATGCTTCACCCCCTTGTCGTCGTCGAACTCGATGCCGAACACCCTGCTGAAATGCTGGCCGAGGTTGTGTATCGTCGCCACCTGAAGTGTCCTCCCGTCCGGCATGAGCGTCTCGAAGGCCATCGTGTACTCGGCTCCCGGGAACTTGTCCCACTGCGGCCTCATGTTCACCTGCACCGGCAGGCACAGGAGGCCGCTGATTAGGTCCGTGTAGATGCGCCTGATGGTCTTCACGTTCTCCTCCGCCTCCTCGGCGGTCGCGAACGCGGTGTGGCCCTCGTTCCAGTAGAACTCCCTGCTCCTGATCAGGGGCCTCGTCTGCTTTGTCTCGTACCTGTACACGGTGACGGTCTGGTGGACCTTTACCGGCAGGTCCTGGAAAGTCCTCACCCAGAGGGCGAACATCGGGTACATGCAGGTCTCGCTCGTCGGCCTCAGGGCGAGCTTCCGCTCGAGGGGGTTCTTGCCCGCGTGGGTCACCCAGTATACCTGGTCCTCGAAGCCGGCGATGTGCTCCGCCTCCTTCATCAGGAGGTTGTCGGGTATGAGCACGGGGAAGAGCGTGGGCTCGTGGCCGTCCTCCTCCTGGAGACGCTCCAGGTGCCGCACCATCTCCCTCATGATGCGCATCCCGTTGCCGCGGTAGACGAGCATCCCCTTGACGTCGTAGCGGTCGTCGACGAGCAGGTTCTCGGAGAGCATCCGCCTGTACCATTCACCGAACTCCTCGGCCATAGGATACCTATTATGCTCGCAATGATAAAAATCCCTCCCGTACCCCCTGGAATGCCCGAGTCTGGGGATTCCGTCGAGCATCCGGCCTTTTATGCGCGCCGGAAGAATCACTACCCTATGAGGGCGAAGCCTGTCCGCGTCGTCGTCAACGACCTGATGCAGAGCGGCTACGTGTACTATCTCACGGAGCCTGCGGGTGGGAACTTCCACCCGGAATTCAAGCCGGAGCTGACGCCTAAACGGATGCTCGAGCTCGGGGTCTTCGGCGGCAAGTACATGACGGACTGCCGCGGCGAATTCCCGAAGTCGTGGTTCAGGCGGGCGAAACTCAGCCCCGGGGGACGGAACCCGGAACTCAACTTCTACCGGACCGACGCCTCCCTCCCCCTCTCCGAATGGAAGAAACGCGGATGGATACACCCCGAAGACCCGAGAGGCTGGTTCCAGTGGTACTGCCGGTACTACCTGGGCCGCCGAGGCCCGGACGACCTCCGCCAGATAAGCCGGTGGAAGGCCATCAGGCGGCACGGAGAGGCGGTGAAGAAGCACTGCATGCGGCGGGACCTCCTGTGCCGGCGCAGGCAACGGCAGGCGCTCCTCCACTGGGCCTACGACTCCAGGCTGATATGACCCCTACCTTCTCAGCTCGGGCAGCACGACCTTAACGAAGTTCACCGCAAGCACAAGGACTATGGGCCCGAGGAACAGCCCTGCGATGCCGAACGCCAGGGGTCCGAAGAGGTATGCGAGCATCATGAGGCCGGGGTGTATCCTGCGGCCGGTTATGCGGGGCTTGAACAACAGGTTCGGGCCCCAGTCGACGACGACTGCAGAGACGGCCGTGAAGAGGGCGATGAACCAGAGGTCCTCGGCGAGGCCCCCGTTCACGTACGACCAGGCGGCCATCGAAAATGCCGCCGGAACCCAGAATAATGCGACCCCGAACATGGGCACCAGGCTCGTGACGCCGCATATCATGCCCATGAGCAGGGGGTAGGGGAGGGCGAGGTTCGGGGGAGCTATGGCGTCCAACAGGATGAACGACACCGCGCCGATGAGGACTATCACGAACGCCGTGAGTATGTTCCCGGAGAAAACCTTGTGCAGGTCCTCGTCGACCTCGGACATGTACCTGTCCGTGAGCCGCTTCTCATGGGGGTAAAGGTTCCCGGAGAGCCAGCGCCTCAGCTTCCAGCCGTCCACGAGGAGGTACAGCGCTATTATGAACGTGAGCATGACATGCACCAGCGCTCCCATAGCCACCACAGCCAGGTAGGAGGCGATGTCCCACAGGCTGCGCATGTCCGAGCTCTGGCCGAGGCCTACCAGGTCCTCGGGGCCGAGCTCCTCGAGCGCGGACGAGTACCCGGCCGCCGCGGCGACGATGGAGTCCCTGTACGGCAGCTCGGAGTCGGCCGTGAAGTTCGCCAGCTCCGCCGAAGCCACGCCTATGCTGTACATCGTGACGAAGGTCACCGGCATAAGGAGGATGAACACCGACACGAAGGCCGCGGCCATCTCGGACTTGAAGCCGCCCTTGAGGCGCCAGTAGACTGGCCTGCTGACGTAGTATATGAATACGCTGTAGACGAGCACGTCCACGAACTCGGCCACCATGACGTACATCATGTACGCCAGGGCCAGCCCGAGAAGCGTCCAAGCGGCGTGTCTGCGCATCGGTAACATATAACCGCGGCCGGGTTTAAATCATCCCGGGGCAGCGTATGCCCCGCCGCCAATCACTCGTACCTGAGGGCCTCGACCGGCTTCAGCCTGCTCGCCTGCATCGCCGGGAGGGTGCCGGAGAGGCATCCGACGACGAAGCTGAACGCGAGCGCCCCGAGTATCAGGGCGGGGGATGTGTCCGCCTTCAGGAGGTCGTTGCCCATCTGCGCCCCCCCATAGTACTCCACGGTCTTGCTCATCGCAAGGCCGATGGCTATGCCGACCAGGCCTCCGACCGCGCCGAGCGTCCCTGACTCGGCGAGGAACATGGCGAGTATGTCGTCGTTCTTCGCGCCGATGGCCTTCATTATCCCTATCTCCCGGGTCCTCTCTATGACGCTCGTGTACATCGTGTTCATTATCCCGACGCCCCCGACCATCAGGGAAATCATCGCTATCCCCACAAGGACGGCCTGAACCGTGGTCAGGATGCCGCCGACGCTCTCAAGGAGCTGCTCAGGCGTCTGGACGCTGAAGTCCTCCTCTCCCGCCTTCTGGTTCCGGTCCCTGCGCATCCTGTACTTTATGTCCCCGGCGATCTTCTCCGGCGGATAGCCCACCGCCACCTTCACGATGAACTGGTCGTACGTGTCGTCGCCGAATATCTCCTCTGCCGCGTCGAGCGGTATGTATATGTTCTTGTCGTCCTCCGGGTTGCCCACCCTGTCCATGACGCCGACGACCTTGAAGTCCACCCCGTCTATCGTCAGCTTGTCGCCGATGCGCACGTTCCTGCCGTTGATGAAACCCCCCTCGCCCAGGCTATAGCCGACGACCGTGGTGTACTTCTCCCCGGGCTGGCTTCTGCGGCCCTCGAGCAGCTTGAACGTGGACATGGAGTCTATGACCTCGTACCTGTCGTCCGTCGGCCATCCGCCGACGAATCCGTAGAACACGTCCCTGCCGTACTCCACCCTCGAGAGCCTCACAGAGAAGGGGGCGAGGTTCTCGACGCCGGCTATCCCCCTGATAATGTCCTCGTCGTGGGCTGTGAGCTTCGCGCTGCCGAACGATTCGAAGCCCGTGCCTGGCATCACGATTATGGTGTCCGAGCCGATGCTCTCGAACTGCGCCATTATGGCGTTCTCCATCCCCTTGCCGAGGGATATGAGCGACACCACGGCGGCTATGCCTATGAATATGCCGAGCATGGTGAGCCAGCTGCGCACGCCCTTCCTCCTAATCCCCCTGACGGAAAGCCTAAGGTAGTCCCACATCATCTTACTTCTGCCTTATCGCCTCCACGGGCTTCATGTCCGCGGCCTTCAGGGAAGGCAGTACCCCCGAGGCGCATCCCACGACGAAGCTGAACGAGAGGGCCCCGAGTATGATGGCGGGGTCCGCCGACGCGTGGAGCAGCTCTATTCCGTAGTAACTCTGCGCCACGTATGCGACCCCGAAGCTTATCGACAGGCCGAGAGCGACGCCGATTATCCCGCCCACGAGGCCGAGGGCTCCGGATTCGATGAGGAAGAGCAGCATTATGTCGCGGTTCTTCGCGCCGACCGCCTTCATTATGCCTATCTGGCTCGTCCGCTCGATGACGCTCGTGTACATCGTAGTCATGATTCCGAGGCCGCCGACCACGAGCGATATGGCTGCTATCCCGGACAGGACCGTCTGGACGACGCCGACTATGCTCTGGAACGTCTTCATCATCTGCTCGGCGGTCTGTATGGTGAAGTCCTCCTTCCCCTCCGCGAGCCCGTGGTCCCTCCTCAGCCTCGTCTTCATGTCCTCCGCCACCTCCGTGACGTTGAAGCCAGGCTTTGTGCGGACCGATATCATGTTCAGCTCGTCGCCGATGGGGTACATCTCGCGCATCGTCGACAGCGGCACCACCACCTTCCTGTCCTGCGGGGGCTCCCCGGACTTCGGATTGAAGCCGACTATCGTGAACGTGAACCCGTCGACTTCGACCTTCTCGCCCCTCTTGACTTCCTTCTTGAAGACCTCCGTCGCCAGAACCCTCGCCATGAGGGCGTTGCGCCTGTCCTGCGGGGTGAGGTACCTGCCCTCGTCGACCTCCATGAACTTCAGGGTCCTCATGTACTCGATAGACTCCTGGTCGAATGGGGCCCCGAAAAGGTTCACGAACTTCGTTTCCCCGCGGTGGTTGACCGGGACGACCCTCCTGTAGAGGCCTATGCCGGAGTCGACCCCCCTGACCCTTAGGGCGACGTCGAGGTCGTGGTCGTGGAGCTTCGCGGACGAAAGGCCCGGCTGGAAGGCCTGGAATCCTCCGCCGCCCGGGAGCACGATGACCCGGTTGACTCCTATCTTCTGGAACTCCTGGTCTATGTAGTCCTGGAGGCCCTGGCCGAGCGACGTCAGGGCCACCACCGCGGCTATCCCGACGAATATGCCGAGCATGGTCAGCCAGCTCCTGAGTCCCCGGCTGGCCAGGCTATGCGCCGCATGCCTGAGGTAATCGGCTATCATCCCGCCCTACTTTCTCCGGAACACCTTCCGGTCTATGAATCCAGTCACGGCCCCGGCGACCTTGTACAGGAGCCACAATGCCACGTAGGCGACTATCAGGGCCGGTATCACTACCGCGACCATTACGAGATGCTGGCTGCTATCTGTCGTCGGGTGGGCCTTGTCGTAGTCCTCAGGGGACATCACGTTTATCGGAAGCTCAAAGTCCTCGTTGTGGACGCCGTTGTTGTTCTCCTCGGTGTACGAGGCCCTAACCTTCAGCGGCACCTTGCCGCTCGCGCCGTCCGCGAACCTGACTGTGAAGTCCTCGGACTGGAAGTCGTCTGAAGCCAGGTTGCCGATGTACATGTCGCTCTTCGACGTGACTGTATACTTGTCCCCGTCAAGGACGCTCAGTGAAAGGAACTTCGCCTCGACGAAGCCCTTGTTCGCGACGCTGACCGTGACCTTCCCGGTCATGCCCCCCTTCGCGTCGTCGAAGCTGTCGATGCTCGCCATGACATTAGGGTTCCCCGAGACCTTGACGCCCAGCATCTTTCCGACCGTCTGCTGGACGCCCTCCCGGTCGGTATACCTTATCTCGACGGGTATGGTGTATGCCTTCGGAGAGGCGGTGCTGTCAACGTAAAGGTCGTAGTGGAGCGTGTTCGACGACAATCCGTTCATGTCCCCCAGGTACTGGCTCGAAGCCTTCAACACCGTGAGCGGCGAAGTCGCGTTGATGGTAACTGTGACCTGCCTGGCCGTCCCGCCGCCTACGTTTCCGATGGCCACCCTGAAGCTATTGGCCTTGCCTGCGGACAGCTCGTTATCAGAGTCGATGGTGAACTTCGGCGCCCCGTTCACGACCACGGTTATGTCGCGCGTGAGGGCGACCTCCGTCCTAGCGCCTTCGAGGCCTCCCCTCGCCAGCTGGAACGTGAGGGTGTAGTTCGTGGGCGGCGCGCCGTCCAGGACCTGGATTTCGAAGGGGGCTGTCCACGTCTCGCCTGCGAATAGATGGCCTATCGGCCTTTCGCCCTCCTTTATCAGGACGTAGCGCCTAGTGGCCTCGTCCTTGGGGACGAGGACTGCGGAATATGATGTGTCGGCCTTCTCCCCGATGGGCAGCCTCTCGCCGTCGCTAACCGGAGTCGTGTATATCTCCCTCTTGGTCAGCCCCTCGTGGAACTTGACGTTGATGGCGACGGTGTCTCCGGGCTCGACGTAAGGCGGCTCGATGGACGCCGAATCATACCTTGCCTGCGCGGACGCGCAGGACGCCAGCATCAACAGAACCGCAGCCGCAACAATCCTCTTCATCATCTTTCATACCTCCTATACCACTTTGCCGTCCTTTATGTTTATCACACGGTCGGCGTACTTGCTAAGCTTAGCGTCGTGCGTGACCATGATTATTGTCTTGTCCTCCCTCTCGTGGAGCGCAGTCAACAGCTCCATTATCTCCTCGCCCCTCCTGGAGTCGAGGTTTCCCGTCGGCTCGTCCGCGAGTATGACCGGCGGGTTGTTGGCTAGCGCCCGCGCGATGGCCACCCTCTGCTGTTCCCCGCCCGAAAGTTCGGTCGGCCTGTGGTCCATCCTCTCTCCGAGGCCCACAGTCTCAAGGAGCCTCCTTCCCCTCTCCTCGCGCTCATACGTCGGCACATCCTGGAACATCATCGGCATGGTGACGTTCTCGACCGCGGAGAGGTTCTGTATCAGGTTGAACTGCTGGAAGACGAAGCCGATCTTCCGCCCCCTTATCTGGGCGAGCTCCGATTCCTCGAGTTCGGCTATGTTCCTCCCGTCGAGGTATATCTCCCCCCGGGTGGGGACGTCGAGGCAGCCGACCATGTTCATGGAAGTGCTCTTGCCGCTTCCGGACGGGCCCATGATGGCCACGAATTCGCACGGGTGTATCTCGAGGGTGAGCCCCCTCAGAGCGGGGACCTCGACTTCGCCCATCCTGTACACCTTCCAGACGTCGACAAGCCGTATTATGGGTGCGGGGTCGCATTTTCCTCCGGGCGCGCGCTTTGGGCCGTCCTTATGCTCTGGCATGCATGTCCACCTCCATGGCATCAAGCAGGCTCCCGAGCCTTTCGTAGTCCCGTCGCCTCTTCACAATGCGTTCTAGCAGATTGGCGTCCTCAGAGCCCATCCCCTCCTCCGCGGACCTGAGGGCCTCCACGATTCTGGGCAGGACCTCTCTGGCGCATGTTATCTTCTTCCGGTATATCGTCGTCAGGTCGTTCTGGCATTCGTAGTACTCCTTCTTGCTGCCGGGCATCCTGAACTTCCGGACGTCTAGGAGGTTCTCTATGGCCTCCATGTTGTTGCAGACGGTGGAGACGCTGTATCCCGTGGCGTCGGCTATCTCCCTCAGCCCGATGGGTTTCACCGACAGGAACAGCTCCATGTATATGCCGAACATGGTGGGGCTGAGGCCGAGGGCGCTGCCGGCGTCCGCAAGCTTCAGCTTCAGATTCCTCCTGGTTTCTTTGGCTCTTTTACCCATGTTTCATAAATTTAATATATGTTAAACATAGTGGATATGGTTATATATAACCGCGCCCCCAATGACTGCGGCAAAACAGCCCCTGGAAGAGAAGCTCGCCGAATTCCTGGACTCCCTGGACTGCCCGGTCATCGTGGAAGGCAAGAGGGACCACGAAGCGCTACTCAGGCACGGCCTCAAGGAGAACCCGCGCCCCAGGGAACTCTTCGCGAAACTGCGGGTGGGCGGCGTGGAAGGCCTCCGACCGGCGCTTAAGCGCCCTTAATGCGTATTTATGCCCCTCCGGACCCGGTATATTAACATGGTCAAGGAAGCCGTGAAACGGAGGAAGGACGAGTCCGACCTGATGTACCCGCCGCAGGGAATCACTACGATGTCCGCTTTGAAGGAACTGTCCCCCCTCGGCGAAAAGCTGGACCGGCTAGCAGAGCTCGCGTTCGCCTGCCGCGACGACCCTGCCGCCAAGAAGTTCATGAACTACGTCAGCATGCGAAGCTGGATGCCGAGATGGAAGGAGCTTTACACAGACCCGAACGAGAGGATACGCCATGTGGAAGAACACTTCACCATGGAACGGCTCCAGGAAGACGCCAGGGAAATCAACGACTGGCTGAGGAAGACGAAATGGAAGGGCAGCGGCATAACGGCCAGGGACCTCGCGAAGATAGTCTCCTGCGAGCTCATCAAGAAGACCTGACCATCTCCTGCACGAGGGCCGAGTCGGCCCGTCCCCTCGTCTCGGCCATCACCTTCCCTACCAGCTGGCCCTGGCTTAAACCGGGATTGGCAGCCTTGACATTCAGGACCAAAGCCTTCAGCTCCCCCTCGCCGATGCTCATGAGCCCCTCCTCGGCCGCGACGTCCCCGACCATCATGTCCGGCTTCTCGCACACCTTCGCCAAAAGCTCGGCTGCGGCGTTGCGGGACACGGCGCCCCGCCCCAAAAGCCCAACCATCTGGCGGTAGTGCCCCGCGTTCAACCTTGAAACATCGGCCTTGAACCTCTTCTGCGCCTCCTTGGGCGTCGCGGAGACCGTCTGCGCGATGACCGTGGCGGGGATGCCCGGGTACTCGCCCACAAGCTCCTCGAAGAGCCCCGCCTCTCCCGACCTTGAAATCTGCCTCGCAAGCTCATCCGACAGGCCGAGCCCCGCGTAACGCTTCGCCTTCTCCTCCCTCAGCTCCGGGAGGCTGCCAGCCACCCTGGAAAGCATCGCGTCATCCACCCTCACGAAAGGCTCGTCGGTCTCCGGGTACATCCTCGCGCTCCCCGGCAGCGGCCTCATATACTCTGTTGAGCCGTCGTCCTTGGCCCTCCTCGTCTCCTCCAGAACGCCCCTGAACGCGAGCCTGCACCTGTCCTCAACCGCGGACAGGGCCTTCAGCGCCTGCTGCCTGGGGGCTGCGACGATGACGTACGAGTCGCCGCCGGAGACGGCCAGAAGCTTCCTGACGGCCTCGACCTCTGCCGGGGTGATTCCGTGGGCCGGGAGCTCGTCGCCGTGGAATATCCCCCTCACGCCGGCCAGAGCCCTGGCGTACTGGGCTAGCTGTGGGCCGAGCCTCTCCTTAAGGAGGCCCTCCATCCGCCTGAGCCTTACGGCGAGGACAGTGCCTCCCGCATCGAGGCTCTTCCTTATGACCGCTGAAGTCGTGCCTGCGAAGGCAGACGCGACGTCGGACGGGGCTTCAGAATAATCCCCATCCCCCGCCCCCCTACCCCGGAGTTCAGCCCTCACATCTTTGAGCATGAGCTGCCTGTCGACCTCGCCCTCGACCACCTTCAAGACGAGCCTGAGGTCCTGGACGCCCTTCACCTCCACCCTCTCGCCGCCGCCCACGGACACGTTAATGTCCTGTCTGATGGTGCCGAGGCCCCTCTTCACCCTGGTCGCCCTAAGGAGCCCCCCGATGGCTTCGGCGACCTCCCTGGCGTGTTTCGGGCTCTTCACGTCGGGCGCCGTGGCGATTTCGACGAGCGGTATGCCGAGGCGGTCCAGCCGGTAACGGACGTTCCCCCCCTCCTCGCCTATTATCCTGGCGGCGTCCTCCTCGAGGCATATGGTCGGTATCCTCACCGGCCCCTCGCTGGTCTTAAGCACTCCGTCGACTGCGACTAGCATCGTCCTTTGGAAACCCCCCGTGTTCGAGCCGTCTATGACGGTCTTCCTCATCACATGCACCTCCTCGACGGGCCTGGCCTTCAAAAGCAGCGCGACCTCCAGGGCGACCCTGAGCGCCTCCATGTTAAGCCTGTGCGGGGGCTCCTCGTCCAGCTCGACGAGGCAGTTGGTGCCGACGTACCCCTCGTAGTAGAGCGTCCTTCCCCTGAGGAACTCGTGCAGCGCCGCAGGGTCGACTCCGCCGAACTCGCCGGCGGTCGCCCTCATCCTCCGCTCGACGACGAAGTCCGGCTTCTCGTCGCGTATCACGGAGGGGCACGGGCAGAAAAGCTTCCCGGTGTCCACCTGCTGGTGTATCTCGACCCCGCACATGAACCCTATCTTACCGTAATCCCTGTCCACGCCGTTAAAATTAAACGCTTCAATGTATTTTAATGGCTTACCCGATGGAACGTCAGGACCGCGTCTGGGACAGGGAGTACGGCGGGCGCGGCACCCGCTGGGCGAGGCGCAACAGGGAGCTTCCAGGCCACCTTGAGGGCTCGCTGGTGCTGGAGGCGGGGGCCGGCAACGGCAAGACCCTGTGGAACATCCTTGAGCGGAGGCCCGCTCATGTCGTCGCCATGGACTTCTCAAGGCAGGCGCTGAGGAGGCTCAGGGAGGAGCTTGACCCCTCCTCCCAGGTCTCGGCGCTGAGGGCCGACCTCCGATGCATGCCATTCAGGGACGGGGCTTTCGACTCCGTAGTCCTCCATTACGTGCTCGACAACATGCTGGCTCCAGAGCGGCGGACGGCGGTCTCAGAAGCATCAAGGGTGCTGCGCCATGGCGGCCGCATAGTCTTCGAGGATTTCGCGGCAGGGGACTTCAGGCAGGAGACTGGGAAGAGGACGTCTGAGCCCGAACCCAATACCATCCTTAAGAAGAAGGGGCTCATCTGCCACTACTTCGGCACCGCCGAATTGACGGGCCTGTTCGAAGGCTTCGACGGGGTCGAAGCCAAAGTCAGGGAAACCCGGCCTATAAGAAACAAGACGCTCCTGCGGAAGACGGTCTCCCTGACCGCCAGGAAGCGGTGACGGCTACCTCCACTTAGTATAACGCTGCATTAAGGCCTTTATCCTGTGGGCCTGCTCCTCGGTTATCTTCCCGGCCTCCAGCACCCTCCCCAGGTACTCGCAGGCCTCGTCGAAGGAGTGCGAGGACATCTTGTTGAGGACGGTCGCGGCCAGTATGCTCTTGTTCTCGCCGACTTTGAACGACTCCAGGAGCTCGTCGAGGTCCATCCGGAAGTACTTCTGGCGGCCCATGTCGAGCATGAGCCTCCTCTCGGTGCCGCCGGCGCGGTTCCTGTCCCTCCTATCGTTCCATCTGTTGTACGGCCTGGGCTTATAATCCATCAATCACGCAACCGCCCGAAAACTCGGGCGACAAAAGGCGGGCGCCGGGCCCGCAACTAAAGAAACGAAGAAATCCCCCGTTCAATAGCACACACAATCATGGATTACTGGCATATAAACCAGTTCTCTCCCTCGTCGCCTCCCCTCAGTTCTTGTCGAACATGGCGTAGACGACGCCTGCCAGCACGTACTGCACCAGGACGCTGCACGCCCAAGTCACGGTCAAAAGGACAGAAATCTGGAAGCTGCTCAAAGATACGAGCATCCCCGGGAGGCCGAAGACCGCCCAGACATATGCGCCGAACAGCACGCCCCTCCCCAGGCCGTGGGCCTTCACGAGCGTCTTGGCCTTAAGCCACACGTAGGAGAGGATGACCCCCATTATGAACTGGTGGATGAAGTAATACCACATGAACGGGTCGCTCCAAGGCCTAAATACGGTCGTATTGCCGTACTCCGCGGCCGTGCTCGGGAAAACGGCGGAAAACAGCCCCCCGAGCATCATGCTGGCGGCGAGCATGACGCAGCCAGCCACGAGGCCGGGCGCTATGAAGTCCTTCATGTAATCCTATTCGTGGAGGCCGGTTAAAAAGCAGGGTCAGGAGTTCTCCGCAATGAGTATCTTGTACGTTTGGCCGCAGGGTATCCTCCTTATGAGCCTTTTCGCTTCGAGCCTCAAGAGGAGGCGGTGGACCTTCACCCTCGAGTACCGGGTCCTGTCTGTCAGCTCCTTCTGCGTCATGTCCGGGCTTGCGGACTCGAGTATGGACATGACCTTCTTTTCCTCGTCCGTCAGGTACAGCTCCATCAGGTCCTCCTTCAGCTTGGTAACAGCTTTCTTGTGCGTGAGGGTCCTGATGGATATGGCGCCTGCCATCGACACAAGGCCGCCGATGAGGGTGAACATCATGAACGGGGATGTGAGGAAATCGATTGGGTCGATTTTTTCCCTGATGGGCCTCCCTTGTATGAACGGGGGGAAACCGGGCACTTCCCTTCCCCGTCCCATGTCTCTGCGGTCCGCGGTCCAGGACGCGTTCGTCTCCTGGCCGGTCCTGTTGGCATCGGCGGTCGCGGCGCCGGTTTCAGTGCTCCAGAGCACCGTATACGCCGTAAATGCGTATGTTGTGAGCAGGAATCCCCCGAACATGAAGGACAATACCATGACTACCGTATGCCCTAGGTTGGTCTCCATGTTTCAGTTTGTTACATGTTTCAGTTTGTTTCACATGCAGCTTTTATATGGTTTCAACCTATACCTAGGCAATCAACCTATAAAAATAATGCAGGACAAAAAAATGATAAACCAAAAAAATATACTGGCACGGCAGACAAAGACGATTCTGGCTTTGACGCTACTCCTCATGGCGGGACTAGGGGCGAGCGCGGCAACAACATCGGCCACCGACCTGCCGGCCACAAAGAAGGTGGTCGACTTCACATCCACCTCCCTGGACTCAAGCGTGAAGCCGGGGGACACCAGCGTATTAAACCTGGTGGTGGAGAACACCGGCGGCCAAAGCGCCGATAACGTCCAGGTATGGCTGCGGACGACCTCAATCGTACGGACAGACAAGACATTCTACATCGGCAGAATGGACGCTGGCGTGTCAAAGACCATGCCTGTCATATTCACCGTGGACCCGGACGCAAAATCCGGGCTGTCGTCGATACAAGTCCAAATCAACTTCGACGGATACAAGTCTGACGGGGCCAAGGACAACAACCAATACACCTCCTGGGAGATACCGATAAACGTCCTCGGAAACCCCCTGTTCGAACTGACGCCGGCGAACACGAACTACTTCAAGAACACCCTGGACGAACTAACCCTTGTCGGAGTGTCCAAGGACCGGGTCAAGGACGTCGAATCGACGCTCACGTCCTCCTGCCTGACGATAATCGGGTCCTCGCGCAAATACGTCGGGGATGTGGCATCGGACAAGCCGTTCACACTATCATACTCCATCAAGCCGTCCTCGGCCGGCGCATGCATGGCATACGTCGGGCTCACATACGCGGACAACTCTGGAACCAAGGCAACGGACAACATATCCTTCGGCATAAACATCGACGACGTGGGCGTAGACTTCAAGGTGTACAACGTAAGCTACTCCCCGACCGGCCCGGGGGAACAGACCCGGCTCAGGGTCGTCCTGAAAAACGTGGGCAAATCGGACGCTGAAGACGTCACCCTGAACCTTAACCTGACGTCGCCCTTCGCCCCGGCAGACTCGACAGAGAAATACTTCCCGCTCATCAAGGCGGGAGGCGAGACAGAGGCCGAATTCGGCATTGCAGTGAGCTGGAGCGCAGACACGACGGTTTACTCGATACCCCTCACAATCATGTACGACGTAGGCGGCACATCGTACGCCGTCGAAAAGGACCTTGGCGTCGACGTATCCGGCAGAGTCGTGCTCGAGGTCATGCAGGTCACCTCATCGGGCGGCAACGTACGGATAGACGTGGCGAACATAGGGACCCGCACGGCCGACGGCGTCAAAGCCACCCTGATAATAAACCCGACGTCCGCCGGCCAGCAGAATAACACCGGCGGCGGGTTCGCGCAGGGCGGCAGGAACAGGACCGGCTCGAATTACACTGTCGGTTCCGGAAGAACCGGCAGCGGCAACCTGACATCCGGCTCCGACAACACCCAAAGGATAATCTCCTACAAATCTGACATAAAGGCGACGAAGCAGACGACGTTCACGTTCGCGACATCCGCCACGGGCCCCGCAGTCCTTGAAATCGAATACACCGGCCAGAACAACCAGCGCGTCCTGCAGACCGAGAGGGTGACGCTCGGGGGCGGAAGCGCAAGCGGAACCAGCGGCAGGACCTCATCATCGAGCACGACAGGCTGGACGACATATGCCCTCTGGGCCCTGGTCCTAGCTGCCGCCTACCTGGCCTACAGGAGATACCGCGGCAGGAAGAAATAACCTCCCGGGCTGAGACAAGATGCTAGACATAGCGGTAAAAAACGTATTCAGGCAGAAGATACGTAGCGCCTTAACCGTCCTCGGTATAGCCATGGGCATAGGGCTTGTCCTGACGCTCGGGTCCATCGGCGAAGGCCTGAACCAGCAGATAAGCCAGCAGTTCGGGAACGTCGGAGGCGTCATAGACGTAAGGGATGAATCAGACAACAATGTCGGCATCACCCAGGACGCCATAGACGAGCTGTCGAGCTGGCATGAGATAGAAAGCGTGGTCCCTGTCGGCCAATACCGGGTGACGCGGGGCTTCAGGGGGTTCGGGGGGCCGGGCGCCATATTCGGCAGGGGCGGCGGAGGCTCATCAGCCATGACGTTCACCGGGGTGAACCCGGAAGACCTGGACTACCTGGTGGGCGAAGAGATAAATGCGGGCGAAGGCCGGAAGCTCGATTCCTCGGACGAAGGCTCAGATGTGGTCCTCCTGGGCTACACCACCGCGGAGAACCAGAACCTGAACGTCGGCGACGAGATAGAATACCAGCGCACGTCAAACCAGTCCACGGAAAGCTACTACTTCCAGGTCATCGGCATACTCGAGGAGACGGGGGACACGAGCATTGACGGCGCCTCCTACGCCCCGCTGAAGACCATGCAGGAGATAGAGGACGACGACAGGATAACCTCGCTCAAGGTCAAGCTGGTGGACGTGACCCAGGTCGAGAACGTAACCCAGAGGATAAACGACCAGGTGGACGGCGTGAGGGCGCAGTCGTTCCTCACGATAGTCCGCCAGATAGAATCCACCCTCGGGACAGTCCAGATGGCCGTCTACGGAATCGGCGCCGTATCCCTTATAGTCGGCGGCCTCGGAATCATGAACACGATGATAATGTCGGTCATGGAACGCCGGCGGGAGATAGGCGTCATGAAGGCGATAGGCGCCACCACCACCACCATACTGCTCCAGGTCCTCCAGGAAAGCGCAATCCTCAGCCTAATCGGCGGAATCATAGGACTGTCCCTCGGCTACCTGTCCATAGCCCTAGTCCAAGAGTACTCGACATTCCAGCCCATAATGACCACGACCCTCATCGCAATCGGGCTCGGATTCTCGATAGTCCTCGGCATGGGCGCAGGCCTCTACCCGGCGTGGAGCGCATCGCAGCTGGACCCGATAAAGGTGCTTCGATATGAGTGACGGCGAAATAACCTGCAAGGACCTCTACAAGACGTACAACCTGGGGGAGCCGAACGAGTTCACGGCCCTGAAGGACATAAACACCACAATAGCGGAAGGCGACTTCGTGAGCATAATAGGCCCCTCCGGCTCAGGCAAGTCGACGCTCCTCAACCTCATAAGCTGCCTGGACACCCCCACCAAAGGCGAAGTCTACATAGCGGGCATACCGATAACCCCCCTGAGCGGCCTCGAAAAGGCGAAACTAAGGTGCGAGAAGCTCGGCTTCGTGTTCCAGCAGTTCAACCTGATACCCAACATGACCTGCTGCGAGAACATCGAACTGCCCATGAGGTTCAGGGGAACCCCCTCGGCTGAACGGAAAAGGCGCGTGGACGAGCTCATGTCCCTCGTCGGCCTCAAGGACAAGGCCGGCAACAGGCCCTCGGAGCTGTCGGGCGGCCAGCAGCAGAGGGTCGCCGTCGCCCGCGCCCTCGCCAACAACCCGAAGATAATACTCGCGGACGAGCCGACAGGAAACCTCGACTCCGCGACAGGGAAGATGATACTGGAGCTCCTGAAGAGGCTGAACAAGGAGGAGGGGAAGACCCTGATAATCGTGACCCACGACCAGTCCATAGCGAAGACCGCGGACCACACGATAAAAATACAGGACGGCATCGTCGTGAACGCGAAAAAATGACTGCCGACGGAGCGACCCCGCGGCCACAACAGCGTTCGCCGCGGCCGCCGCAATGGCCTGCGCATACGCGCCCAAGGCGATGTAAGCCTGACCCATGACGGCTGGGCGTGAAAAGACAGACACACACGCTACAGAACATCCAGGCAAACGGGCATCGTCAGTGGCTGGCGACCCCTAGTCACGCTAAACTACGACGCTCAAGCTAAAACGCCTCTAAACACATCCCGTAACCACCGCTATCCTTCAGGCGCTCGCAGAGCGACTTTTGGGCGCGGCTCACAGCCATCCGGGTGACGCATACGTTGAAGCTATCCTCTCCGAGCAGGTTGTTGCACAAGTCCGCATTGGCCCGGGTCACCGCCAGCCTCGTGACGCAGTCGCCATACAGCCTGGTCCCCTTGATCTTGTTGCACGTGAAAACGTTGGCGCTGGCCACCGCCAACTCCGTCACACATGCCGCAAACCCATCGCCCTCCAGCCGGTCGCACATGGCGTCGTTAGACCGCGTCACTGCAAGCTGCAGCACACAGTTATCAAAGCTGTCTGCATCCTCCCTCAACAGGTCGCATATCTCGACATTCGCCCGCGTGACGGCCACGACGGTCACGCACTTGGCATAGCTCTCCGGGTCTTCCGCTTTCAGCGGAAGGCATCCATTCGGGCTTCCGGTCCCGACCGCAATGTCAGTCAGCTCCTTTATCCTCTCGCTGGTAAGCGCACTCATATTCCCCCCGATCGAGACATTGGACGGTGCCTTAATCCCTGCCGCCGCGTCCCCGCGCTCATTCATGGCGGCCTCCCCCTCAGCGACCAAATCGTTCCTCTTATAGACGTCGAAGCCCGCAACCTTCCTGACGAACGTGTAATGCTCGTCCCTGTACCTGTTCAGATAGTCCGGGCCCTCCCCGATGATGTACGCGGGCCTGTTCCTTCCCACTTCCGTCAGAGACACGTTGATTATGTTGGGCAGCATCTGGCCCAGGCTATGGTGGAAGTAAAACGACGTATACCTGCTGGCCGGCCTCCTATGCGCGTAGAAGTATATGTAGTTGTCGTCCCCGAGCTGCAGTATCGTGTCCCCCGGTTTTGTGGAGTTCGCCAGGTACTCGCCTATCACGTAAAGCCTTGCGGACCTGTACCCCCCGTCCATGATGTTTTTTATGGCCCCGCTGTGCGTCCATAAGCACACTATGAGGTAAAATACGACGACTGCGCCGAACACAAGCTTCAAGTCGCCCAAATCGACTCTCAGCCTGGAGACAGCCAAACCCATCACCAGCGCGAACGCCAGGCTCATCTGGAAGTAGTAATGGTCATACATCCTTCCCCCCCAGTTCGTCCCCAACAAAGACAGAACCAGCGTCATAAGGACAAGGCATGTCGCCATCCTCTCCCTCTCGCTGCTTCCGGGCCTGGCGATGAGGATGACAAGGCCGATAAAGGCGCCGAAGGTCGTGTACTCCTGCGTGCTGCCGAACAGCGCCCTGCCCGCGAATTTAGCGAGCATGCCTAATCGCATCTCCATGTCGAATTCAGACGAATAGCGTGAGTTGAATGTGAAATATCCGAAGACAAAATCGCCGACGGCATCGTTCACCCAGAAGTATGCTAAGACCGCCACTAACACCAAGATGCCGCCGGCACAAATCATTGCGTACTCCCGGGCGGTGCCCCGGAGGAATTCGCTAACCTTCCCCCCATACCCCCTGCACTTGCCCCTCCTAGAACCCCAGAGCGTGCGTGCAAGCCCGAACAGGCCCCAGGCAGCCGAAAACAGCGGAAAGGCCGCTAGGGTGAACAACGCCGTGGGCTTTACGAACGCTGCCAAGGCTGCGAAAAACCCGAAAAAGAACATCGACAACCGCCTCTTGGGGCCGAAGTGATACTCTGTGAAGAAGTAAGCAGCGATTATCACCGGAGTCATCATCGTGTTCTCGCTGCCTATGGCATTGCCTTCGACATACGGGGAGTTCGCAAAAAGTCCATACGCCAACGGGGGGATTAGGGCGACGACGGGGCCCATCAGCCTTCTTGAGAGAAAGTACAGGACGGCCACCCCTAAGATGACGGTGAGCGTGTGATACGCCCTCATTGGAACTATGTCGTTCCCGAAAAGGTAGGTGACGGGCGCATACGCGGCATACAACAGCGGCCCCTTGTGGTCCCATGACGTCTTGTACGGGACGCCCCCGTTTGCCATGTCCTGGGCGATGCACAGGTAAAGCGACTCATCCCAGTTGACTGTGGTCTCCGTGAAACTCTGGAGTCTGGTGAAGAATACCAACGCGCAGATTGCAGCCAGCAGGAGGTAATCGCCCCACAGCCCCTTCATCAGCCGCTTAAATCGATTCTTCATACTCCCAAGCCAGGTATAAACTAATACGGCCTGGCCTATATACCCTGCCTGATAGAACGGCGCATCCGCCCTCCGGATGCTCGCAAGCATTCACTCACACTCCGGCCCTCGAAAAAAACTCCCTCCACATACCCCCCAGCAGTCTGTCTTCCTGGCTTAAGCCCTCGGAGGAACCGGCTCCCGCAAAAGCTTTTTCCAGGCTCTGGTACTCCCGTAAGTCCTGTGGCGACCCCCAGCAGACGAAAAGGTCAACGTCGAATATGACCGACCTCTTACCCAACCTGCCGAGGAATACGGGCAGGGCATCTACGTAAAACTCTCCATTGACCCGCCGATTGGCGGCTACCATGGCGTCCACAGCACTCCTGAAGTCATCGCTTCTCTTGAAGTAGAAGCTGCCGACTATGGCGTGGTCCCTCCGCGGGTCATCCGACAACGGCGACTTAATCGACACGTCAGAGACCGTCCGGCCGTCATTTGCCAGCCTGCACCAGCCCCATGCGCCGGGTCTGCGCGAGAGCATCTCCCTCTGCGTGAAGGTCCAGACTACGCAATCCACAGAATCGCACATCCTCAACCTCTCGTACTCCGGCGCATTGTACAAATACCCGCTGTCGCAGGCCCCGATGAACAGGCTTTCATCCGGCCGGATGTGGCTTAGCCCAAGCATGCATGTGCACGCCTGGCCCTGTGTGCTGCCGTCGACCTCAACTATGATGGCTCCCGGGACCTCAGAGCGGATTACCTCGTCTATCCTGAACCTCCGGACATGCTCCGCCCTTACGATAAAAACCCATTTGTCGCTCGAAGGCATGCTCCTGACGGCTTGTATTACCATCGGGACGCCTGAGACCGGAATCAATGGCTTGGGCAAGCAATAATCCCCTCTCGAGAAACGGCTGCCTAAACCCGCCATCGGCACAAGATTAGCCATCCCTCCTGTTATGCCCCCATACGAACTCACGCCTTGGAGTACGACCGCCAATCACGCATGCGTTCCCGACCGAAGCCATCCGCGAACACCTCAAATACCATGTTATTAGCTACTTGGTACTATGTATACTAAAATCAAATATACTCCCCATGACGTCCGAGTTGAAAGAACAACCACCGGTTCGGCCAGCGGATAAACCCCCATCTAACATAATCCCCTCGCCCAGAAATGGCGGCCTAAAATTAGCCGCATCCCTGATGTGCTCAAATCCGCTTCATATAACCGAGAGCATAATATCCGTCGTCAAACTCGGCGTCGACTACCTCCATCTTGACGTGATGGACGGGAACTTTGTCAACAACCTCGCCCTGAACACCGAACTCGTCCGGGAGACCAGGAATCTGACGTCCACGCCACTTAACGTCCACCTGATGGTGACAAAACCTTCGAGGTACATACAACAGCTGCTCGAATACGATGTCGATTCCATACTCCTCCATGCGGAAAACCCCGAAAGGCTCCTGGATAACATACGGCACATACGCTCATCAGGCACGTATGCGGGCATAGCGCTGGACATCGAGACCCCAGTCTCATCCGTCGAGAAATACCTGTGCGAAGTCGACCAGGTGCTGTGCATGAACTGCAAAACCGGATTCTCCGGGCTGGCATTCAATGAACAGACCTACGACAAGATCAACGAACTTTACACATACGCCCAAAACCACGGTCTAGTGCTGGAAATCATATCCGACGGCGGAATCAAACTCGAGCACCTGAAGCGCTTGTACGAGTGCGGCGCGGATACCGTGGTCGGGGGGACTTCACTGCTCTTCAACGGCAACGGCCTGAGCAACAACATCGAGGCCTTCCGAGGCATAGGCCTTGACCGCGCGATGAGAAGGACAAACGCATTCAGGCCCTCCTCAGATACAACGCGCTATCGCGCAGCCGTCCTGCGCAAAATCGGCTCTTTGACGCTGGAGGAGAAGACCCTTCGTCGCATCGCCCCGGACGAGGCCGTTGTGAAGGTCATGGCATGCGGCATCTGCGGGTCTGACGTGTCCCGCGTATACGAAAAAGGCATGTACTCGCCGGGCCTGGTGCCAGGGCATGAGATATCGGGCATCGTGATAAAGGCCGGCGACGGCGGCGCGGGCATGGTCAACAAGCGCGTCGTCGTGTACCCGCTGATTCCGTGCGGGGAATGCCCATACTGCCGCCAGGAAAAATACAACCTCTGCCAAAAATACGACTACCTGGGATCCAGATGCGACGGGGGCTTCTCAGACATCGTCATAGCGCCACTCAAGAACCTCCTTCCGATACCAGACAACGTCTCGTATGACGAGGCGTCCATGATAGAGCCGATGGCCGTGGTGCTGCATGCCCTGCGGAAAATCCCATCCATCACCAACTCCAAGGTGCTTATACTTGGCCTCGGGCCAATCGGCCTACTGGCCGGAATCATCTGCAAGGGCCTCTGCGCGGCCTCCGTCACCGGAGTTGACCGCAACAGCCACAAGTCCGAACTGGCCATCGCACTCGGCTTTGATGCGGCGTTCCCCCGGCTCGGAAGCGACCTAGGCGCGAATTTCGACCTTATTGTGGACTGCTGCGGCTCATCGCACCTCGTCAACGCAGCGGTTCCCCTCGCCGGCAAGGCGGCGTCAATCCTCCTCATCGGAAACAGCATTGCCGGCATGTCCCTATCCCCCGAGGCGGTGTCGCTCCTGCTCAGGGGGGAGATGAAGGTCATAGCATCGTGGAACTCGAACATGTCATCAGGATTGGACGACGACTGGACGGCATGCATCCGGTACCTTTCCAACAAGGAACTGGACCCGACCCCCCTCATCACCCACACATTCCCACTCGAACGGATAAGCGAGGCATTTGGGGGCGTCCGCAACAAGGAGTTTGGCTTCATCAAGGTATTAATACACCCGAACTAGGTGAATGGATTGGGGACGATGAATGCTCTGGTCATGACAGGGGTCGGCAGAATCGGGGTGGAGACAGTCCCAGCATATGCGGCCTCAGAAAATGACGTCCTCGTCCGAGTGGACAGCTGCGGCATATGCGGCAGCGACCTGAGGATCATAAGGTTCGGAAGCGCCAGGATACGCTACCCGCACATACTCGGCCATGAGATTGCGGGCACGGTAGACTCTGTGGGCGCTTCATACCGGGGGGGACTAAGCCCTGGCGACCGGGTGTCGCTGTCCGCTGATGTGCCGTGCGGCAGGTGCCATTGGTGCAAAACCGGCCTCCACAACAACTGTGCCGACAACATGGCATTCGGCTATGAATACCCCGGAGGCTTCGCGGAATACGTCCTGCTTGACAGGCGAATCCTCGAACACGGGCCCGTGGTGAAGGTCCCGGCCGCATGCCACTCAACTCAAGACGAGCTCGCGTTGTCGGAGCCCCTGGCCTGCTGCATCAACTGCCTCCAGTCCTGCGGCATGCGGGAGGGGAAATCAGTCATAATCTTCGGCGCCGGGCCGATGGGATGCCTCCTCGCCAAGCTTGCCCGCGAGCTCGGCGGCTCAAGTGTGTGCGTCTGCGAGGTCGACGAGGAGCGATTAAGGCTCTCCGCGCTCTGTGGCGCGGACATGTACGTCAAGCCGGAGCCGGCGCAACTCGACGAGGCCGTTGACAAGCTGACCGGGGGGCTGGGTTTTGACATAGCCGTCGTGGCGTGCCCCTCGGTCGACGCCCAGGAGCTGTCGCTGCGCTGCGTAAGGAACCGCGGAATAATCAACCTATTCGGCGGGCTGCCCCCCAACTCCAGATTGATGGGCCTTGATTCCAACCTGGTTCACTACAAGGAAATATCCGTCTCAGGGTCCCACGGCTCCACTCCCGCTCATCACCGCGCCGCAGTGGACATGATAATCCGCGGGCGGGTGGATGTGAAACCCATCATCACGGCGGCTATACCCATGTCAGAGCTGCCATCATCCCTGGAGTCCCTAACGCGCGATAGGCGTCACCTTAAGGTGGTGGTGAACCCATGAAGCCGTCCCTGCGGCTCGGCATAAACACAGGATTCGCGCTGAACCGGTACCCCCTGCCCGAGCAGTGGGCCAGTATAGTAGGCTCTGAACTGGGTCTACGGCATGTACAGCTGACGGCCGACATCTTCAGCCCAAACTGGCCCGCGCCGATGGTGCGCGATATGGCGGCCAGGACAAGGCGGTGCTGCAAAGACCGCGGGATAAACGTGGAGAGCGTGATGACCGGCGCATTCACGCGGGTAAACCACCTCTCCCACCCTGACCCTGGGGTGCGGGCGTACTGGCTGCGGTGGTTCAAGAAATTCGCCGACATGGCCGTGCTGGTGGGTGCGAGGAACCTCTCAAGCCACCTCGGCATACTGTGCTACGAAGACGTCCAGTCGCCGGCCAGAAGAGAGCTCCTTTTCAGGGCGACGGTCCGCTCCTGGAGGGAATTGGCGGCCTATGGCAAGAAGGCCGGCCTTGAATCGCTTTGTTGGGAGCCCATGTCCATACGCAGGGAATACGGCGAGACGATACCGGAAGCCCGTCGCATACAGGGTGAGCTGGACGATGCCGCAATACCCATAAACATGTGCCTTGACGTCGACCATGGGGATGCGGCGTCCCCCGACAAGAGGGACGCCGACTACCGCGAATGGTTGAGGGAGTTCGCCAGAATATCCCCCTACTTCCACCTGAAGCAGTCCCTTGCGGACAAGGCCGGGCATTACCCGTTCACCCGGGAATACAACCGGGTCGGGAAGGTCCGCTGCGGCGAGTTCCTCAGGTCACTTGACAAATCGAATCCCCTCAGGGAAGTCACCCTGTTCCTTGAGCTCTCTTTTCGCGAACGGGAGCCCGCAGACAGCCTGGTGCTAAGGCACCTGCGGGAATCGGCGAACTACTGGAAAAGAGGTCTGAATAGGCATGGCTGAATTCGAACTGTCGGTTGTGATACCCTGCTACAACGAGCTTCGTTCCCTGCCGGATATCCTGAGGGCTTACGACTCCGAGCGGGGCGGCGTGAACTTCCAGCTCGTCGTTGTCGATAACGGGTCCTCAGACGGCACCTGGGAGTTCCTTGCCGGCTTAAGGGCGAAATACGGTTTCATAAAGGCGGTCAGAATCGAAAAAAACATAGGGTACGGGAACGGCATCCATCGCGGCCTCCTGGAATGCGATTCCGATGTGGTCGGGTGGTCCCACGGGGACCTCCAGTGCTCTCCGGCCGACGTGTTCAGGGCCTATGATGTTTACCTGAAATCGCGGCAGAAAAAACTTCTCGTGAAAGGGCACCGGCACGGAAGGGACTGGAAACCCCTCATTTTGACGTATGGCCTTGAACTCCTGTCCACCCTGGTCCTGATGAGGCGTTTCGACGACATCAACGGCCAGCCCAAGCTGTTCCCCCGGGAACTGACGGACTCGCTCAGAAACCCCCCCCTCGGCTTTTCCTATGACCTCTACGTGCAGTACAAGGCCCTCTCAGGGGGTTATGCGGTGAAGTGCTTCCCTGTGGCTTTTGAACAGAGGGCGTTCGGCGTCTCAAGATGGGCGCATTCGGTCCTCTCCCGGATTTCCACAATCACCGGCTTTATTACGGACGTCCTAAGGATTAAGGCGGGAGTGATAGACTGATGATAATCATCAAACACCGGGTCAACACCTTAAAGGAGCTGTCGGAGACGCCAGCATCGTGCGGCGTGGAAGTCGATGTGCGCCCATGGGGCAGGGGGCTCATCATGCATCACGACCCGTTCGTTCAAGGGGAGGATTTCGAGGACCTGGTGAGGCGTTACTCGCATTCCATGCTTCTGGTGAACGTCAAGTCGGAGGGCATAGAAGCGGAAGTCATAGACCTTCTGCAGCGGTACGGCATCCGCGACTACTTCCTGCTCGACCTATCCTTCCCCATGGTCATGAAGTATGTCGGCAAGGGCTTCACCAAACTGGCGCTGAGGTTCTCGGAATACGAATCCGCAGAGACGTGCCTGAACCTCGCAGGGAGGGCGGAGTGGGTGTTCATAGACAACTTCACGAGACTCCCGTTCGATGATGCCCGCTTCGGGCGGATACGCGACAAATTCAGGCTGTGCATCGTCTCCCCCGAACTCCTCCGCCGGGAGGCCGAGCTGGAAGAGGCCAAGCGGTCCGCCGTCCGGCTGGGCGTGGACTCAGTGCTGACGGACTGCATACCCCGGTGGTCTAATTGAAAATCATCATCCCCATGGCCGGGCGGGGGAAACGGTTCACCGGATTCCTGTCCCCCAAGCCAATCCTCCAGGTCGACGGGAAGCACATGATAGAGCACGTGGTGAACTGTTTCCCTAGGAAATCCAATTTCGTCTTCATATGCAATAACGACCACCTTAAAAACACGGGCCTGCCCGGCATATTGGAGAAGGCTTCGCCCGGCTCGGTAACAATCGGGGTCGACGACGACCTTCTGCGTGGGCCCGCCGTGTCACTCCTTCCGGCTTTTGACCTGATAGGCGATGACGAGGAAGTTATAGTGAACTACTGCGATTTCATCCAGGTCTGGGACTATAAGCGGTTCATGGGCGAAATACGCGCAAAAAAGCCGGCGGGGGCAATAACCACCTTCAGGGGCTTCCATCCCGCCTCCCTGGGAGAAACATACTATGCATACGTCAAAGCGGACGCCGACGGCTTCATCACAGACCTGAGGGAGAAGAAGAGCTTCTCCCCGGACAAGATGCAAGACTACGCCTCCACCGGGACCTATTACTTCTCCAGCGGCGCGTTGCTGAAGCGTTACGTCAAGGAGCTTGTAGCCACCCCCTCCATGGCCATCAACGGGGAGTTCTACATGAGCCTGCCGTTCGCGCTCATGGCACGGGACGGCCTAAGGGTGATGAACTACGAGGTCGAAAAATTCATATGCCTCGGCACCCCCCGGGACTACGAGTTGTACAAATTCTGGTCCGAGCTCTTTCTCGACTATTCCCCGAATCTCATCACCTTCGACAACGTAAACCTGAACGTCACGAACATCTTCCCCCTTGCGAGCGGTGAGCGGGCGTTCAAGGACATTGGATTCCACACGCCCAACTTCCTCATCCCGCTTATGAACAAGACCCTCCTAGACTACTCCTTCCAGTCGAACCCGCGCGGGATTCACAACATCTTCATCGGGCTGTCCTCGGAAAGGGAGTTTTTCGACAATGTCAAGCTTTTCAGGAGCCACTCGTCCGAGACGGTCTTCCTGGACGACGTGAAGAACGGCAACGCCGCGACCATATTCACCCTGCGGGATAAGCTGGGCCCCGAATCCCCCATATGCGTCTGCGGGTCCACATACCTCCTGCAGTACAGCCAACGCAGGCTTGCGCAACTTCTTGACGACCCCTCAATCGACGTTGTACTGTTCTCCTTCTCGCATCAGGAATGCGTTCTGCGGAACCCCAAGATGTTCGCCTACGCCAAGCTCACGAACAACATAGAGGTGGGAAGGATAGTCGAAAAAGACACGGTGTCGGGCAACCCCTACCTCGACAGGGCACTTACCGGCACGGCGTTCTTCCGAAAGTCGAAGCATCTGTTTGACGCCATAGCGGCGGAGCTCGGGAAAAAGCCAGATGACCCATTATACTACCTAAGCTGCATAAACAACCTCCTCCCAGAACTGAAGGTCGTCGTCTTCGACGTCGACAGATTCGTTCCGGTGCGCACGGTCGTCGACTACCGTGAATTCGTCTACTGGCAGGACTACTTCGACGGCCTCATCTACCATCCCTACTCCAAGATGTTCCAGTGACGGGCTGCCGAACCGTCGCCGCTATCACCGCCTCAGTTTCAGCGCCCTCAGCCTTTTCCTGACGTCGAGCATGGAGCCGCTTCCCTTAAGCTCCGAGCATTTCCGGCACAGGAGCTGGAGGTTCTTGATGCCGTCTTGGCCGCCGTGCGACAGGGGCCTGCGGCGGTCCACCGTCAACTCCCTGCGCTGGAAGGCCTTCCCGCACAGGGCGCACCTGTTGTCCCTGCGGTAAAGATGCTCCCTGATGAGGTTTATTATCCCCTCCTCGGGCATGTCCGATGGAACCTTCAACTCCAGGAGCAGGCCCTCGTCCAACGGCTCGATGAGCTTAAACTCACGCTCTTCAAGGACCCTCCGGCGGCTAATCATCCCATCATCCCCCTATTCAATGCCTGCCATACTGCGGCCTCCGGTTGACGCTCCTCCTGGGCGGGTACTTGCCCGGGCGGCCGCCGTGCTCTTGCGGCCTCTGCATGCCCCTCGGAGGCCTCCTGGCGCCCCTGCCGGACGCGTCCTGCGCCTGCTGCGAGTGGTAGGGGTGCTCCTTCACGACCTTGATGGGCCGCCTGATAAGCCTCTCGATGTCCCGGAGGCAGTCCCTCTCCTGCGCCTCGCAGAAGGATATAGCCGTCCCTGCGGCCCCGGCCCTGGCCGTGCGGCCTATCCTGTGGATGTAGCTTTCCGGCTCGTCAGGCAGCTCGTAGTTTATGACGTGGGTGACGTCGTCGACGTCTATGCCGCGGGCCGCGATGTCGGTGGCGACGAGCACGTGGGTGCGGCCGCTCCTGAAGCTGTTCATGGCATGGGTCCTCGCGCCCTGGCTCTTGTTCCCGTGTATCGCCTGGGCCTGGATGTTGTCCCCCAGGAGCTGCTGGGCAACGCGGTTGGCCATGTGTTTGGTGCGGGTGAAGACGAGCGCCCTCCTGACGCCCTGCTCCCTGATGATTTTGGCGAGCAGCGGCCTCTTGTTCTCCCGGTCCACGAACATGATGTTCTGGTCTATGAGCTCCACCGTCGGCGACTCCGGGGTGACGGATATGCTCACCGGGTCCGTTAGTATCGTCTCCGCCAGGGAGGAAATCTCCCCGGGCATGGTCGCCGAGAAGAACAGGGACTGGCGGGCCCCCGGGAGCCGGGATATTATCTTCCGGATGTCGCGTATGAAGCCCATGTCCAGCATCCGGTCGGCCTCGTCCAGCACGAAAATCTCCACGCCGTCCAGCCGTATGTGGCCCTGGTTCATGAGGTCCAGGAGCCTGCCGGGCGTCGCGACCAGCACGTCCACGCCGCGGGCCATGTCCCTCACCTGCGGGACCTGTCCGACGCCGCCGAAGACGATGGCCTGGCTCTGGCGCATGTAGCGGCCGTATGTGCGGAAGCTCTCCCCTATCTGCGCGGCCAGCTCCCTCGTCGGAGTCAGCACGAGGACCCTCGCGCTCCGGGGATGCGGATGCCGCCTGTTCGCGGCAAGCAGCTGCATGATGGGCAGCGCGAACGCCGCGGTCTTGCCGGTCCCGGTCTGTGCGCACCCGATGATGTCGCGGCCTGCGAGGATGTGCGGTATCGCCTCCAACTGGATTTGCGTGGGCGTCACGTACTTCTCGTCCCTCAGCGCGCGCCTCAAGGGCTCGATAAGGCCCAAACCGTCAAAAGAACTCGCATCCACCTTCATACGTTACTGTTTCGCCGAATATATACCGGTTTTCCGGTGACTGCCCGCCCTCCCATCCAGTCGGCCAGGCATCCCCCCAAGCCCCCTTATATTCGGACTGGCCATAAGTGTAACATATGGCTGTTTCGGACCCTAGGCGTCTGATATACTATTTCTCGCTAATCGGGTTTTTCGCCATCTTCTCGACCACGATATCGAAGAACCCGGTGCTCCCCCTGTACGCCGAGACCCTCGGCGCAGACGCCGCCCTCATCGGGCTTATAGCCGCCCTCTCACCGTTCGCGGGCGTCGTCTTCAGCTTCCCCATAGGCGTCGCATCCGACCGGCTGGGCCGCGGGCGGCTCCTGAAGCTGTCGGGGCTGATATTCCTTCTGGCGCCGCCCCTCTACCTCCTGGTGTCAGACCCCTGGCTTCTCATACCCGTCCGGTTCTTCCACGGGGCCGCGACCGCCATCCTCGGGCCGGTCGTGTCGGCCATACTTGCCGAGAAGTACTCCAAGACCAAGGGGGAGAAGATCGGGCTGTACTCCTCGTCGACCCTCATCGGCAGGACCATAGCCCCGCTCATAGGCGGCGCGGTGATAGCGCACTACACCGTATTGGGCCTCAACAGCCACCAGAGCGTGTACCTGCTCGCCACCGCCGCGGCTATTCCCGTATTCTTTCTGGCACTCGTCCACACGGACGGGGCCGGGCGGGTGCAGGGGACGGTCAGCCTCTTCGACTTCAAGA
>JBFYKH010000007.1:0-87585 GCA_041306075.1 Candidatus Altarchaeota archaeon | reverse complement strand
CTTCTTGCCTGCCGCGATGACGTCGTCTATCCGCAGTATCATCTCCGCGACTTCGCTCGCGCTCTTGATGACCTGGCTCTTCAGCTTCACGGGCTCGATGACGTTCTTCGAGGCGACGTCGTTTATCTTCGCCTCCAAGACGCTGACTCCCCAGCCCAGGCCCTCCTTCTTCTCGTGCTTGTTCCTGAGGCTGACGAGGGTGTCGATGGCGTCGAGTCCCGCGCTCTCGGCGAGCGTCCTTGGGATTATCTCGAGCGAGTCCGCGAACGCGTTGACCGCGAGCTGCTCCCGGCCGCCTATGGTGTCCGAGTAGTTCCTCAGCTCCTTCGCGAGCTCGATTTCCACGGCTCCTCCCCCGGGCACGTACTTGCCGCTCTCGATGGTCGCGGCCGTCACGGCAACGGCGTCGTGGATGCTGCGCTCGGCCTCGTCGACGACGTGCTCGGTGCCGCCCCTGACGAGTATGCTCACCGCCTTCGGGTTCTTGCAGTCGCGGATGAATATCATCTCCTCGCCGCTTATCTTCTTCTCCTCGACGACTTTCGCGTATCCGAGGTCGTCCTTGGTGAGCGACTTGATGTTTGTCACAACCCTGGCGCCCGTGGCCTTCGCGAGCTTCTTCATGTCCGACTCCTTGACGCGCCTTGCGGCGAGTATCCCGGCCTTCGCCAGGAAGTGCTGCGGGAGGTCCTCTATGCCCTTCTGGCAGAGTAGGACGTTCGCGCCTGCCTCGACGACGGAGTCGACGAGTACCTTGAGGGTCTTCTCCTCCTGGTCGACGAACGCCTGCAGCTGCATCGGGTCGGTAATCTGTATCTCGGCGTCGGTCTCGGTCTTCTTTATCTCGAATGCGCCGTCTATCAGGGCTATCTTCGCGTTCTCGACGCGCCTTGGCATCCCCGAGTGGACTACCTCCTTGTCGATGATTATGCCTTTTATTAGTTCGGTCTCAGTGACGCTCGAGCCCTGCTTCTTCTCGACCTGTATGTTGTCGAGGTCGGCCTTCATCTTCCCGTCAGTCATCTCGGCTACCTGGGTGACGGCCGTGACAGCGACGTCCGCGAGGTAGTCCCTGGACTCGCCGACGCTCTTCCCGGTCATTGACGTGGACGCTATCTTCTTCAGCGTCGCCTTGTCCGCTACGGAAACGGCCTTGCCTATCTGCTCGAGGACGTCCTGCGCCTTCGCGCCTGCCATCCTGTATCCGCGGGCTATTATCGTCGGGTGTATGCCCTGGTCGAGGAGCTTCTCGGCGTTCGAGAGGAGCTCGCCAGTCAGCACAACGGCCGTCGTGGTGCCGTCTCCGACCTCCTTGTCCTGTGTCTTCGCGACCTCGACCACCATCTTGGCCGCCGGGTGCTCGACGTTCATCTGCTCGACGATGGTGGCCCCGTCGTTGGTTATGACGATGTCCCCGAGGTCGTCGACCAGCATCTTGTCCATCCCCAACGGGCCGAGGGTGCTGCGCACCATCTGGGCCATCGCCTTCGCGGCGGCTATGTTGTTCCGCTGTGCGTCGCGGCCGGTGGTCCTCAAAGCGCCTTCAGGCAAAATCAGTATCTGTCCCTGTTGTTGAACCATTTTTCCTTTCACCTCAAACATAGTATGCCGGCTGAGTATACACTCAAACCTAGCCGAAATACTAGGAAACAGAATAGGTAACAAGGGCTTAAAAACGTATCGCTTACGGTTTCCTCAGTACGACCGCGCTCTCCCTCACCGGCCTCGGGGCGGATACGCCGCGTATGTCGGCGCGCCTTATGTTCGCGGCCCAGACGGCCTCCGTCTCAAGTCCGAAGCGGCCGGCCTCCTCTGCGAGCATGAGGTCCACGTCCACCTCCACCGACGGCATGACCGCGTTGGCGACGACGTACACGGCCGCGCCACGCGGTTTGAGGACTCTCGCGGTCTCAGCGAGGACCAGGGACATGTCCTTCGCATATCCTTCTACCACCTGCGGCAGCGAGCCGTCCCCGGCCCGGACCGTGCGGCCGATGATGCCGCCCAAATCCGCGTCTTCGCCGTCGTCGTACACGGCGCCGACGTGGCTCCTCAGAGACTTCTTCCTGAGCTCCTCGAGCTCCGCCCCCGACGACAGGAGGAGGCTGAGCTCGAGGGCGTAGACCTTCGTGTAGTCTATGTTGTTGAGGTAGGGCGGCGACGTTACGACCGCGTCGACTGTTCCGTCCTCGAGGGGCAGCGTCCTCGCGTCCGCTATTTCCGCCCGCCACTTCGCCGCCGACTGCGACCTGTCCCTGAGGTCCCGTATCATCCGCTTCAGCTTCTCCCGGAGCATGTGCCTTACCGGGGGCGTGTGGCCGCGGCGGACAATCTTCAGGACGCCGCCGTCCTTCCTGACGTTGGAGACCTGGCTTACGATGCTTATGAGGCCGAGCATGAGGAAGTTCCTGGTTAGCTCGTCGTCGACCCCGGTTATGCTCTCCCTGAAGAACGCGAGGTCCTGGCGGGCGTAGGGGGAGAACGCCTTCCGCATGTCGATGAACCGGACGTCCGGCAGCTTGGTCCTGGGAGGCGAGTATTTCAGGGACGTCAGCTTCCGCGCCTCGTCCGCGAGCCGTTCCAGGTCGTATCCGTCCTCAAGCTTCACCCGGGACACGAAGACGCCGAGTGGGAGGATGTCGAAGCCGACGGAATCGTATCCCGCCTCCTTGGAGGCGAGGAGGGTGGTGCCCGTGCCGCAGAATGGGTCGAGGACTGTGGAGCCCCGCGGCACCTTCAGCTCGTCCAAGGCGCCGTGGACGAAGTCCCTGGAGTACCCCTCCTTGTAGTAGAACCAGTTGTAGACTGGCGTGACCTTGTTCTGGGCGAACGTCACGAGGTCCCAGTACTGGAACTTCGGGATTATCTTCGCCTCAAGCGGGTTCGAGCCGGTGAGTGAGTCGGCGAGGAGCCTTAGGGGATCGGCCATAAGCTATATTCCACCCCGGCATAATTAACGGTAGAATGCAGTACTGCATCAGCCGGTACCAGGCCGATGAGACGCTCGCGGCGGCATCGCAGGGCCTGGAAGCCGCCAGGTTGTCGCTCGACCTCGGGATGTCGCGCGCGGACGTCAGGTTCCGGGGCGGCTTCGCGCTCCTGCCGGACGGCCAAAAGACGCCGCTTCAGGTGTTCGAGCATATCAGCCTTGACGACGCCTGCTACCTCCTCCTGGGCGGGAAGGCGTCGAGGATACAGTTCTTCGGCGCAGACACCGGCCGCACGTACAAGCTCCTCGCCACAGGAGCCGGGACGGCGCCGACGGCGGAGCTTTCCGGGTTCAGGATGCACAGGGTGAAGGGGACTGACCCCATAGCCGACGCCCGCTCCAAAATCGACGCCCTCAGGCCCATGTCCGGGAGGGTGTTGGACACATGCACAGGCCTCGGATACACTGCAATCGAGGCGTTGGGGGCGGGGGCCTCCGGAGTCGTGACTGTCGAGCGCGACGCGAACATGACCAGACTCTGCGGGTACAATCCATGGTCCCGCGGCCTGGATGACGTGAGGATTACGAGGGTGAGGGGCGACGTCCTGGAGGAGGCTGCGAAGTCCAACCAGGAGTCGTTCGACGCCGTAATCCACGACCCCCCGTCCATGAAAATCGCAGGGGAGTTGTACAGCCGGGAGTTCTACGGTCAGCTTAACCGGGTGCTGAAGCCCTCGGGCCGCCTTTTCCATTACGTCGGTGCGCCGGGGGCGAAGCGCGGGGGCAAGAAGCCGGTGAGGGGCGTGGCCGAACGGCTCCTCGCAGCTGGATTCAAGGACGTGACCGAAGTCCCTGAGGCGCTCGGCGTGCGCGCGACAAAGTATGTTTTTAATCCCCTAGGGAGATAGTTAACGATGATTCCGAGGGCGGCCCTGTTTGCCTTGCTTTTGCTGCCATTATGCGCGAGCGCCCAGGCCGCGGCCTCCTTCAACGTCACCGACGTCATAGTCTACCCCCAGGGCAGCGGCCTGATACTGCAGACGGCCGTCGTCTCAGGCGGCAACTTCTTCAACACGACGCTCCCGGCCAAGGCCTACGCCGACTCTATCCGGGTCGTTGAGGCGGGAGGGATGAAGAGGATTATCGTGGAGCCTGTGGGCGCCGGGTCCGCCGCACTGTCCCCCGCGCCGAGGACGCCGGTCACGTCCATACTGGAGGAGAACAGGGGCTCCGTCATCGAGCTTGAGGCCGCGAGCGGGACTTATGCGGGACGCCTGGCATGGTATGACGAACGCAACGGCATGCTCCTCCTGGAGGACGTCAACTACACGGTCGCCAGGGGGGCGGCTATGGAAAGGAAGCACGCCGCCTACCTTACGATGCCGTTCTCGGACGTTAGAAGCTACGTGCTCGCCAGGAGGCCGCATGTCTCGGAAGCCACCGTAGAGCCGCAGGCGGCCGTGCTCTACAGCCCGTACCCGCAGCCTCCATCGAGGATACTGGTGTCATGGGAGGACGCGGGCTCTGGCCCAAGGAATGCGACGATGTCGTACCTGAGCGGCGGCCTGTCCTGGAAGCCGCAGTTCATACTCGACGTCGGAGCCGACAGGACGAGGTTCAGCTACTGGGCGCAGGTGACGAATGCCATGGGCATGAACCTAACGGGCGTGAGGCTGAGGCTCGTGGCAGGCAACATCAACATCATGCAGCAGACGCAGTATCCGAGGCAGGAGTGGATGAGCGCCACGCAGAGCGTGATGAGCGACGAGGGCTACGGCGCCGTCTCAGGCAGCCTCCCCCAGAACATAAAGGTCGAGGAGTACGAGGTCTACGACTTCCCGGGCAGGGCGAGCATTGAGAGCGGCGAGAGCGCCTACCTGCCGGTGTTCGACGACTACGTGGAGTACAGGAGGGAGTACGTCTGGGACGCCCGCTCGAGCGCGGATTGGCGCGGCTACTCGTCATACGACTCAGACGACAAGGCCGGGAAGGTCCAGAGGATATACACGTTATCCAACGGGGGGAGGACGTGGCCGTACGGCGTCGTCTCCGTCTACCAGGACATGATGCTCACCGGCCAGGACACGATAAGCTGGACCCCGAAGGGCGGGGAGGCGAAGGTCACGGTAGGCTATGCGCCCGACATCGAGGCGAAGCGGAGGGAGACCGTGAAGGCCTACTACAAGCGCCAGTCGAGCTATGACCAGGACTACAACCACATGGTGAGCCTGAAGCTCAGGAACTACAAGCCCGAGGCCGTCCAGGTGCTCGTCATGGACGCGTACCCGAGGGACGCGCACAACTTCACCGCCACGGCGGGGTACCTGGAAAGGCCGGGGAACATCATCGAGTGGAACGTCACCCTAAGCCCGGGGCAGTCGAGGGAGATTTCTTACAACTACTTCACGGAGTAGCCAGGCTTTAAGCGGCCGGCCCCTTATCCTACAGGAACGTGGACGGGGAGGAGCTGAAGGCGCTGACCGGCAGGCTGAAAGCGGAGTTCGACATCCTTAACGCGGAGAGGTTCGGGGGGGTAATCCCAGAGTACAGGCTGAGGTTCAGCCGCACGTCCGTCTACACCCACGGGTGCATAAACTTCAGGCTCGGCAAGATAATGGTCTCGCTGCCCCTGTACGAGGAGCACGGCTGGGAGGCTGTCCGGCAGACGCTCCTGCACGAGATGACACACGCCCTCCTTCACCTGGAGGGCGGCCACATGCGGCATACCAAGCGGTTCTGGGGGGAGTATGAACGGAGGGGGGGCGTGAGGGCGCGGCTCCCCGTGACGCCGAAGAACCCCTGGGTCTACGCATGCCCCACGTGCCAGCGGGAGATACACCGCATCCGGAGGCTCAGGAACCCGGGGAGACTCAGCTGCGGAAGATGCGACAGGAGATTCAACCCGAAACACAGGCTTTACCTGAAGTCCGAAAAGAAGGCTTAAATTGGCTCGTATGTAATGTATATGGGTGATGTCTTTTGGATAATGAGGTCGTCCTGAAGGACTATCTGGCTTCGAGCAAGGTTGACAAGGATTTGGCAGAGCTGATACTAACTATTTCCGCGCAGGCCATACCGATACGCCAGGAGTTCCCGCACAGGGTCGGCGACGCCGGCACCAAGAACAAGTACGGCGAGGACCAGAAGGCCCTGGACGTCTGGGTGAACGACCTCCTCATCGAGAAGATGCGCGAGAGCGGCCTCGTGAAGATGATAGTCAGCGAGGAGCTGCCGGAGCCCATCGTGTGCGGGGAGGGGAAGGGCAAGTTCAACGTGGCGATGGACCCGCTCGACGGCTCCTCGAACGTTAAGAGCAACAACCTGTTCGGCACCATAGTCGGCGTCTACAAGGGGGCGGATCGGCCGGGGAAGGGGCGCAACCAGGTGGCCGCATTCTACAAGCTCTACGGACCGAGCACGACGCTCGTCATCACGACCGGAGACGGAACCCAGGAGTTCGTGAAGGGCAGGAAGGGGACGCAGGACTTCATCCTCCTTGAGGAGAACGTGACGTTCCCGCAGCCGAAGATATACGGGGTCGGCGGGAACCCGGACAAGTGGGTGCCCGAGTTCGACCTCTTCGTCCGGCTCCTCAGGAACAAGGGCCTGAAGAACAGGTACGGGGGAAGCTTCGTCGGAGACTTCAACCAGATACTCCACCACGGCGGCTTCTTCGGGTACCCGGCGACCATAGACAAGCCGAAGGGGAAGCTGAGGCTCGTCTACGAGGCTAACCAGATGGCATTCATCGCGGAACAGGCGGGCGGGAGCTCAAGCTGCGGCTCCAAGAACCTGCTCGACATAGACCCCATCAACATGGACTCGAGGGTCCCGGTCTACATCGGCAACCGGGAGCTGATACAGAGCCTCGACGAGATATTCAAGGCGTGCAAGGACGCTAGGGAGTACTACTGACATGAAGGTAGGGGTTCTGACCGGCGGGGGGGACTGCCCCGGGCTCAACGCGGCCATACGGGCGATAGTGAGGCGCGGACTGAAGGAGCCTGACCTCGAGGTGGTGGGGATAAAACAGGGCTGGAACGGCCTCATCGAAGGAGACACCATGCCCCTCCACAGGGACAGCGTCGGCGGCCTCCTGATAAGGGGCGGCACCATACTCGGCTCCACGCTCTCTGACAAGTTCAGGGGCGACGTGGAGCTGGAGAGCCTCGTCCAGGGGTACAGGAGCCTGTGCCTCGACGCCCTCATAATCGTCGGCGGCAACACGACGATGAGCGTGGCCGCCAAGATGGCCAGGAGCGGCCTGAACATAATCGGGATACCGAAGACCATCGACAACGACCTGACCGGCACGGAGAGGACGATAGGCTTCAGCACAGCCCTGTTCGTCGCAGTGGAGGCGATAGACCGCGTCCACACAACCGCCGAATCCCACAACCGCGTCATGATAGTCGAGGTGATGGGCAGGAACGCCGGCTGGATAGCAACGCTCAGCGGCATCGCCGGCGGCGCGGACATAGTGCTCATCCCGGAGGAGCCTTTCGACATGGACGAGGTGTGCGAGATAATCAGGAAGAGACACGTCATAAGGAACTTCACGATAATCGTAGTCGCCGAGGGCGCCCATGAGAAAGGGGGGCAGGTGACGGTGAACAGCGACGAGCTGGACGCGTTCGGGTACAACACCATCGGAGGCGTCGGCAACTGGCTGAAGAGGGAGCTGCACAAGCGCCTCGGCTACGACACGAGGTCCATAATCCTCGGCCACACCCAGCGCGGCGGAATGCCGACGGTCGAGGACAGGATACTGGCGACGAGATTCGGCGTCAAGGCCGTGGAGATGGCCCTGGAGGGCACCTTCGGCGTCATGGTGGGAATAGAGGACGACACAATAGTCACCGTCCCCATCAGCTCGGTGAAGGAGAGGAAGGTGGACGCGTACTGGTACGAGACCGCTAAAATATTCTTCGGGTGAGCGATGAAAATAGGGATTTTGACCGGCGGAGGCGACTGTCCCGGGCTCAACGCCGCCATCAGGGCCGTCGTCAGGAAGGGCATGCGCGAGTACGGGATGGAGTTCACAGGCATAAGGGACGGCTGGAGGGGTATGCTCGATGCCGACGGCTTCCCGCTGGGCGCAGAGGACGTCTCCGGGATACTCGTGAAGGGCGGCACCATACTCGGCTCCTCGAGGACGAACCCCCTGAAGATGCAGGACGGCATACTCAAGGTGAACGAAGGATTCAGGAAGCTCGGCCTAGACGCCCTCATAGCGATAGGCGGCGACGACACCCTCAGCGTGGCTGCCGGGATGTCCAGGGAGGGACTGAAGGTCATAGGGATACCGAAGACCATAGACAACGACCTCCTCGGCACGGAGAGGACCATCGGCTTCGCCACGGCCTTCAACACAGTCGTCGACGCGATAGACAAGCTCCACACGACCGCCGAATCCCACCACAGGGTGATGATACTCGAGGTGATGGGCCGCCACGCCGGCTGGATAGCCACCCTCAGCGGCATCGCGGGCGGCGCTGACCTGATACTCATACCGGAGAAGCCGTTCGACCTGGATGAGATATGCAGGGTAATCAAGAAGAGGCACGAGAGGAAGAGGTTCACGATAGTCGTCGTGGCGGAGGGCGCGGTCCCGAAGGGCGGCAGGGTCACGACGAAGAGCGGGGAGCTTGACGACTTCGGCCACGTCGCCCTCGGAGGCGTCGCGAACTGGCTGAAGAAGGAGATTCAGGCGAGGACCGGCTTCGAGACCCGCTCATCGATACTAGGCCACATACAGAGGGGCGGGACACCGTGCGCTGAGGACAGGCTCCTCGCCACGCGCTTCGGCGCGAAGGCCATCTACCTCGCCTCAATGAACACGTTCGGAGTGATGGTGGCCCTCAGGAACAACAGGATAGAGTACATATCCCTCGACGAGGCCGTGAAGGACAGGGAAGTGGACGACGAATGGTACAGCATCGCGGAGACATTCTTCGGCTAATATGGACTTGACAGGGAACCTTGACGGGATAGTGCCCGACCCGGTAAGGCACTGGGTGAAGGTGGCGAAGGAGGCTGGGGCAGTCAACAACCTCACAATCGGCGTCCCGGACAGGATGCCGGGGGAGATGCTGGAGGCATACGCGAAGGCGGCCTACGAATGCGACATGAAAGGCGCTACGGGGTATCCGCCTTTCGACGGGGAGGAGTCCCTGAAGAGGGCGATAGTCGGCATGGAGGGCCGCTTCGGAGCCGAGCTCACTGAGGCAGACCTGCCGAACACCTACGTGACCGTCGGGGCCTCCCAAGCCCTCCAGTTCGTCTTCTCGCTGTTTCCCGCGGGCAGCGAGCTGATGGTGGCCACGCCCGCCTGGGGGACGATACACAACATGGCGGCGCACTCCGGCGTCAAGGGCGTCCCGGCCGCGCTGTTCGTCAAGGGGAAGTTCATGGAGGAGAACGCGAAGGTGGCGCTCACCGGGAAGACGAGGGGCGTGTACGTGAACTACCCGAACAACCCGACAGGGGAGACCGTGGGCGAGGCGGAGTTGAGGAGGATGTGCTCCTGGGCGGTGTCTGCGGGCCTGCAGATAATCACAGACGAGCCCTACAAGTACCTGATATTCGACAGGGAGAGGACGCCCTACAAGTCCCCGGTCAGCTTCGGCGCAGACATAGCGCCGAACGTGAGCCTCGTGTCCTCGTTCTCGAAGATTGTGAAGCCGGACATAAGGCTCGGCTTCATCAGGCTTTCGCCCGCACTGGCGTCATCGCACAAGATGGTCGGATACTACTTCAGGAACCTCAGCGCCGGAGCCTCCGCGGCCGCGCAGGCCGGGGTGACGGCGATACTCGCGAAGGACCCGTCCGTGTCCTTCCTGAAGCCGATAGTCGAAGGCTACAGGCGCAAGAGCGACATGATAGCGAAGTACATGCTCGAGTGGGGCTGCGAGCTCCCATACAAGCCGGCGGCCACATACATGATGTTCCCGACGACGCCGGGCGGCTCGGACGCCGACGAGTGGGTGACGAAGACAGCCTACGGGAAGAAAACGGCATTCGTCCCGGGCTCGAGCTTCGGCGGCTCATACAAGGGATTCGAGCAACTCAGGAGGCACTTCAGGATAGGGTTCGGCGGCGGAATGACAGAGGAGAAAGCGAAGGCCGTGATGGAAAGCCTGGTAGGCTAGGGGACCGGACGATTAAACTTAGGACACTGCGAATAGATGCCTGCATATGGTCTTGTTGTCACGGCGTAAATTAGGCATCTTGGCGCTGACTTCGTTAGGCATCCTGGCTTTGGCATATTCTTCGGTCGTAGACGGGCCGGAATCCGGAGAAGACTTCGGATGCCGCGACTGCAACGTAGTCCTGATAGTCGTCGACGCCGCCAGGTTGGACCATTTCGGGCTTTACGGGTACCCGAAGAACACGACGCCCAACATCGACAGGCTCGCAGGGAAGTCGGTCGTGTTCGAGAACGCCATCAGCCAGGCGACATGGACTAAGCCGTCGGTAGCCTCCCTGTTCACCTCCCTGTACCCAACGAGGCACACCGCCAACGGGGCTGCGCCCATAGGAGGGGCGGTGCCGGCAGGCACGGCGCTTCCAAAGTCGCATATAACGCTTGCGGAGACCTTCAAGTCAAGAGGTTACTCGACGTTTGCGGTCGTTACGAACAACCACATAAGCGCCAAGGCCGGGTTCGGGCAGGGCTTCGACAGTTACCTCGGCTGCACGGGAGACGCCTGCGTCACCGACAAGGCCGTCAAAGTCATCGAGGGCTTCAAGGGCGGGAGATTCTTCATGTACCTGCACTACCTGGCCCCCCACATGCCGTACAGCCCCCGGCAGGAGTTAAGGGGAAAATTCGTCGAACCTAAAGATGAGCCCGTGAACACTAGCATCAGCGATTTCCGGGTCTACCTGGCCATGAACCTCACAGGGCCGCAGCTGGCGTATGTAATCTCCCAGTACGACGCCGAGATATTCTTCGACGACATGCTCATAGGCCGGCTAATCAGCAGGCTTGAATCCGCAGGCCTGGGGGGCAACACCATAGTCGTCATAACGGCGGACCATGGGGAGGACTTCCTCGACCTCCCCGGAGCATTCGGCCACATAGGCGCCCCATATGACACTCAAGTGAGGGTGCCGCTAATTATGTCAATCCCCAACGCAACGCCAGGCAGGGTCGTGCAGCAGGTGAGGCTGATTGACGTCATGCCAACCCTCATAGATCTGACGGGCGGGACCTCCCCGGGGGGCATCGATGGGGTGAGCCTCGTCCCGGCTGTGCAAGGCAAACAGCTAGGACTGGAGGCGTACAGCGAGAAAAGGTACACCAGGAGATGGAACTGGCTGATAGGCTACAGGGGCAAGGGCATCAAGTGCATAGTCGATGTCAACTTGAACGGCTCACTGGGCAGGACCAGGGCGTACAACCTGACAGTCGACCCGCACGAGCACGCCGACCTGGCCGACAACTGGAAAATCAGGGGATACTGCCAGGACAAGGTGGGGGGATACTTACGGGCCAACAGCAAGCCCGGCAAACCGGCCGCCGCCAATTCCCCCAAACCCGGCCCGAAGGAAGCCGAACGCCTGAAGTCCCTCGGCTACGTCAACTGATAGGGTATATATTCATTATTTCGTATTGAGGTTACAATGGACTTTACGAAACCGGTTCCCGGGAAGGTCATGTTTGAGGCGCTGAAGGGCGAGAGGTGCATAGTCATGGCCGCGAACATCCGCGTGGGCGCGAGCGCCCGCGGAATCATGATGGCCGCCAAGGAGCTTGACGCGGCCGTGATGTTCGAGATAGCCAAGAGCGAGGTCGGGTACACCGGCCAGACCCCGAAAATCTTCGTCGAAAACATACTCAAGTGCGCCCGGGAGCTCGATTTCGACCAGCCGTACATCATCCATGGGGACCACATAACCGTGAAGAGCCCTGACGCGAAGGACGTGAACGCGGCCTCCGACCTGATAAGGCAGGAGATTGCCGCCGGATTCACGTCGTATGCGATAGACGCGAGCCACAACTTCAACGTGGGCGCCGCGAGCGTGGCGGAGCAGCTGAAGGACAACATCGAGATAACCGCCAGGCTCTGCGGGCTCATCCCCGAGACGGCGAGCCTCGAGGTGGAGGTCGGCGAGGTCGGGAAGGTCGACCCTAAGACCGGGGAGAAGGCCATCACCACGGTCGAGGAGGCGAGGATTTTCATCAAGTCGATAAACGACGCGGGATACAGGCCGGACCTCCTGGCCACCAACAACGGGACGTCGCACGGGAACATCTACGACAAGAACGGGAACCCCATCCCGAAGGTGGGGATAGACGTGGAGCGGACGGCGGCGATTGCGGACGCCATAAGGCCGATGGGGGCGAGGATAGCGCAGCACGGGATAACCGGGACCCCCCTCAACTTCATGGGTAAGCTCATCGACGCCGGGATTGCGAAGGGCAACGTCGGCACTAACTGGCAGAACATAGCCTTGGAGACGATGCCCAGGGCGCTCGTCGCGAGGATGGAGGAGTGGACGCTCAAGAGCGAGGAGGCCGCCAAGGCGAAAGCCAAGAAGCCGGGAATCACCGAGAAGGAGCTGATAGGCAAGAACATCAAGAACAGCATAAAGGCCTTCAAGGCCGAGATTGACGCGCTCGCGGGCGCCGACCTAGAGAGGGTCGACGAGGCCACGAGGAGGAGCGCGCTTGAGTTCTTCACCGCGTTCAACGCGAATGGCACCGCCGGGAAGGTGAGGGAATACGCCCTGAAGACGCTCTGATGACATCCGTCTCGCTAGCAGTCCTCGGGAAGGTGGACGACGGCCTCAGGAGGAGGCTGGAGGGCTCCGGTGTGCTCAGGGACCATCTCGTCGGGAGGGCGGGCTGCAACTTCCTCCTCGCCACGAGCGACAAGCCGATAGTCTACGAGGGAGTCAATCCCGTAAGGCTCGACATCCATGAGAGGGCTGGTGGGGAGGAGCTTCTCGCTTTCATCGCGGAGGAGGACGTCGACTACAGCTGGCACGCTTACCGGGTCTACGCGGACCCTTGCAACACCCCCGGCCTCGTAGGCGACGAGCGCATAGGCGACGGGTTCATAATAAGGGCCGGCAGGCCGTACGACAGTCCAGAGGACAACCTCAGGCTCCTTCGGGCCCTTAAGGCGGGGGCGAGGGTTGACGCCGTCTACAGGCGGGACGGCGAGTCCGCCGCATCCATGGGAGGGAGGGTGTTCATCGCAAGGTGGGGCCCGTACCACCCCGGCCTCGAGGACTTCCTCAGGCCGCTCAAGGCCAAGGCCGCGGACGCCGTGAAAGTCCATGTCTTGCCCTTCAGCGTGAAGGATGGCAAACTGACCGTCGACAACACGCACAAACCTAAAACGGGCAGGCTGCCGCCAGGTCTGCGTATTTAATCCTGAAGCCTATAATGTGTTACCGATGAGGTTCCCCGCAGCCATTTTGCTTGCCGCCCTGGTTTTTGCCGCCGGATGCGTTTCCGATGAGGGAGGAGGGGTTCCGTCCCCGACCACCCTCGCCGGCTCGACCAATCCGACGCTGAAGGCCACGACGACCACGGGTGAGGTGCTCGGCCCCGACGAGGAGCCTGTGGAGCCGCCCACGGAGTCGCTAGTCAAGGTGCCGGCCAACATCACCAACTGCCTGACCCTCGAGAACGCGAGCGTCAGGGACGTGTGCTTCTACGACGCGGCCGGCAGGGCGAAGGACATGAGCGCCTGCGAGAAGATTTCCGACCGGAACCTGCAGCTGAAGTGCAGGGCGAGGATAGTGGACAACCCCGAGTACTGCGACGGCATAGACGTCTCCTCGCAGAGGGACTGGTGCTACAGGATGATGGCGTTCAGGTGGAACAAGATAAAGTACTGCAAGATGATATTCGCTCAGACGCTCAGAGACGACTGCGTCTGGGACTACGTGAGGGACAAGGAGGCGGACCCGTTCGAGTGCTTCGACATGGTGAACGCCAACCTCAAGGACCAGTGCATATACTACCACGTCGGCCTCGACAGGATTAAGCCTGCGCTTTGTTATCTGATAGTCAACGAGACGATGGAGGGCCAGTGCAACTCCACGTACCTGAACCCGAAGCCTAGGTCGGCGAAGCCCTGAGAGATGCGGCCCGGGCATCTAGCGCGCGGGCCCCCGCGTATGCCGCCAGGAGGAAGCACGACAGGGCCGCCAGGGCCCCTGCGGGGCCGAACGTGTTCTCTATTTCGAGCATCCTTGGCGCCGTGGCGAACGCCGCCTGATGCGCCATGTAGAGGGGGAGGGGGTGGCGGCCGTACGCGGTCAATGCACCAGTCAACGGGGACAATGCCTTGATTTCGCCGACTGCGGATACCGCCTGATAGGCTGCGGCCATGCCGGCAAGCAGTATCAGCGTGTATGGCAGCCGGCTCTCGAATACGCCCACCCCTATCCCAAGGCCCATTGACAGTATGCTGAGGAATGCCAGTGCTTCGATTACGGGGAGGCGGTGCGCATTCACGAGTCTCGCGCCCGGCGCGAGCCATCGGAGGCCGAGCCCGAAGACCGCGTAGAACTGCCACGGGCCTATTGCGTATCCTTCGGCGAGGGAGTACCATCCTGGCAGCCATGAGTTGACGAGCTCCCATCCCCCCGCCACCGCCGGCGCAGCCGACAGGACGATGAACAGCGCGAACACGGCCGCGTACACCGCCTTGTTTCCGGCGATGCGGAGGGCCGAGGTCATGAGTATCGACACTATCAGGAGGTGTAATATGTTCGGCGTTCCGGCGGCGTCGAAGCGCAGGAGGTTCAGGGCGGATGCCGCTATGAGGAGTATTGCTGCCCGCGAGAGCGCGTGTCTCGCGAACCCCCAGCGGCCGGCCGAGGGCATCCTGCGCTCCGCCGACAATGCAATGCAGTAGCCGAGTATCGTCAGGAACAGGGGGGCGGACAGCCGGCTTATGAGGTATACTCCCCCGTAGACCATGCCGTCGAGGTCGTAGTACAGGTAGTACATCGAGTGTTGGAGGAGCATGAGCGTTATCGCCGCGCCCCTCAACGCGTCCAGTACGGTTATCCTCCCACCAGGCATGTTGCAGTGATATGATGGGAGCGGGCGGTTAATAGCGGCCCCGTATTTTTCCCGCGCTCTCAGCCATCCTTTAAGTCGACGCAGTACCACAATCAACTGATGAGCCTCCTGGAGAAGGTGAGACTCCTCGGCGGAGCCGGCAGATGGGACGTGTGCGCAAGCTCCGCATCCCCGCGCAGGGCCTACGGAGCCGACAGGATAGGCGACGCCGCCCGGGGAGGCATATGCCACTCTTTCACCGAAGGCGGCAGATGCGTCAGCCTCTTCAAGACGCTCATGGCGAACGCGTGCAGCCTGGACTGCGCGTACTGCCAGAACTCGGTCCACTGCCGCAGGAAGACCGCGGCCTACGAGCCCCGGGAGCTGGCGGACGTCTTCATGCACCTTTACCTCGGCAACTACGTGGAAGGCCTCTTCCTCTCCTCCGCGGTGGCCGGCGACGCGGACTCGTCCACGGAGCGGATGCTCGAGGCAGTGAGGATACTCAGGCAGGAGATGCGCTTCCAAGGATACGTCCACCTGAAAGTCCTCCCGGGAGCGGACAGGAGCCTCGTCAAGGAGGCGGGGACGTACGCCGACCGGCTGTCCATAAACATAGAGGCCCCGAGCAAGGGCCGCCTCGACGAGCTGACATCCACCAAGGACTACGGCTCCGACATACTCAGACGGCAGGAGTGGATAAGGCGGCTGCCCCTGCCCGCGGGGCAGACGACGCAGATGGTCGTCGGGGCCGCCGGAGAATCTGACGAGGAGGTCCTGGACGCCGCCGAATGGGAGTACGGCTCCATGGGCCTGAGGAGGGTGTACTACAGCGTCTTCACTCCCATCGACGACACACCCCTCGCAGGAAGGAGGAGGGTGCCCTTGGAGCGGGAACACAGGCTATACTGCGTCGACTTCATGATGAGGAAGTACGGCATAGGCCTCGATGAGTTCAAACCAGTCATGGAGGGGGGGAACCTCCCCGCAGGCGACCCGAAAGTCAACCTGGCAAGGGCGAGTGGGCGGCGGCCGACGGACGTTAACTGCGCATCCTACGAGGAGCTCATCCGGGTCCCGGGCGTCGGGCCCTTGAGCGCTAGGAGGATAATGGATTTGAGGGCTCGGGGCCAATCTGTCAGAAGCCGCAGCCAGTTGGCGAGCATTGGTGTCGCGGTGATGAGGGCGGACCCGTTCATCAAAGTCGACGGCCACTCGCAGGCGTCGCTCGCCGCCTATGGGGGATGAAATGGCCGGATTCGAGGGGGATATGGCGTCGAGGCACCGGCGCTACGACGGGAGGCTCCGGAACGCCGTGTCGCGCCAGGACCAGGCGCTCGCCAGGAACCTGGCGACCCCCGAGGCACGGAGGCTGTACGAGATGGGAGGCGAGGTTTCGCGCAGCCTGCACGCGAAGAAGGGCTTCCTCAGGCTGAACGTATCCCCAGGGGGCGTGCTCTGGGCGAAGACCAGGCTCGAACACGATGTCCTCGACCTCCTGGTCGACCACTTCCACCGGAGATTCCCGGGACGCCATATAGCGATAGAGTCCGGGGGGCGGACGCTGACCGCAAGCCCGGGGGGAGGGTTTAGGGAGCACCGTCTGGGCGTGATGGACGCGGTAAGACTCCTCGACGGCTCAGCGCAGCCTGGCGCCGAGGATTCTGCGGGCGTGCGGCGCCTGTGGGAGGAGTACTACGACAGCCAGGAAATCAAAAGCCGCGTGAACCACGCCCTGATGAGGAGGATGATGCCCGCCAGGCACATGGACCCGGACGCCTACGAGTCCCGCAAAGCCTCCGGCTCCGGGCGCATCAGCGACTGGCTATAGTATGGCCCCTGCTATCGGCTTCACGATGAACTTGGGCATGAACTTCATCACCAGGCCGAGTATCATGGACAGGATGCCTTCGTTCTCCACCCGCACCCGCGCATCGTACTCGCTAGTCCCGGCCTTGTCGCCCCCGTAGTGTATCTTCGCCGTTATCGTGTAGACGCCCGCCGGCATGAAGCCCGGCAGGTCGTAGCTTGCCCTATCGTTCATCGGCTTGATCTTCGACGGGAACGATGAGCGGCTCTCTATGTAAGCCTCGACTATCGCCCCGAAGGCCGCCGGCTCGGAGTCGACCTCCACGCCCGTCACCTCGTAGCTGCCAGGCGACACCGTCACCGTCAGCTGCACGTCCGCCGCCTCCCCCGCCTCGACGACGGCGGTGGTGGACGCCGGGTCCGCCCCGTTGACGGAAGCCGCCACAGTGAACGGCGCAGCCGAAGCGGCCGTAGACAGCGCCGCGACCAGGAACAATGCAAGGACAATCCGCCAGTCCATGGGTACAGATTACCCAAACCCGTATAAAAACGTCACACCTTGACGTGCCCGAACACCCTCGGCATCTTGAGGCCTGGGTCCATGAGATGCATCCTGCCGCCGAGGGCCGGCAGCGGCCGCTCAAACGCCAGTTTGACCCTGCCTGAGGCGCCCTGTCGCACGGAACCCTCCTCCACCCTGGCCGGCGAGTAGTTCAGGCAGGAGTTGACGAGAATCTGGTCGCCAGGATACAACCCCTTAGGCGAGTATTTGGACAGCACGGCCTCGGCCTCCAAGGCCGCCACGGACCTGACGTTCCCGGCCGTTGACAGGACAGTTCCGCGGGGGACGTCCTCCGGGGAGACGTCCTTCAGGGCGAGCCCCACCCTCACGCCGCAGCAGGCCTCCTCGACGTCGGTGTCGTGGACCTGTATGGACTTGACGAGGACCTTGCCGCCGACCGGCTCCGCAGCCATCTGGTCATGCCGCCTCACCGCGCCCGCCTTCACGACCCCGAGGGCGACTGTGCCGACGCCCTTCACCTGGAAGGAGTGGTCGACCTGGACTATCGCCGCCCCCTCCGACGGAGGATTCAGCTCGGCAAGCTTCTCCTTGATGGCCATCGGCTGGTTCTCGATGGGCGCATAAGAGTCGACGACGGTGCCGGCGAGGAGCGGCTTCAGAGACTCAGGGGAAACGTCCCCTGCGAAGACGATATATCCCCGCCCCATTCCCATCGCATCCAAGGCGACCACCGTCTCGGCCAACGACGCGTTCAAGGACTCCACGCGGACTACCGCCTGGTCGGACATGTTGACCGCCGACACGAGGGACTGCACCTTGTCCGGATACCCGGTGGCCTCAACGAAGGAAAGCACCGCCTCACCCGCCTTCGAGTTGTATATGGTGACGTCGCTCACGGTCCCCTTCTTCCCGAGCTCCGACCCCAGTCCGCCGAAGACGGCGGACACGTTGCCGCGAAACGACATTGAATAGACTAAGGCAGAGGCAGATAAAAAACCGCCTACCGCCGTATGAGGTCGAACGTTATGCAGTGCTGGCCGCCGTGCATCTTCCTTATCTCGCTTATGTCGACGTGATGCACCCTCACCCCCCGGGAGGACAGCCTCCTGTTGAACGGATGCTCCGAGGGAGCCGACGACAGAAGCTCCCCAGGCCCGAGTATCTCCGAGTTCCCCACCATCTCCGCCTGCTCCGACAGGGTGAAAGGCTCGACCTCAAAACCCTGCCTCCCGTCAGACAGGAAATCCCAGAACGACCCCAGCTCCTCGGCCCTGGCAGCCCCCTTAACGTGCCGGAGCCGGGATATCCTGCTGAGCCTAGCTATGTCCTCGCACACAGCCACATGAGTCTTCCCCGCATCCTTTAGGGGTAACGCCATGAAATACATGTCCAGGTGCATCCAAAGCTGCTGGGTCTCGTAACCCATCCCCGCGGCCGGGGACTCCACGAAATACACCTCCTTGCCGTCCAAAAGGCCCTCGTCGAATAGCGGCTTAACCCCGTCCACCGTCGTGCGCGCGCCGCCGCCTATCAGAAGCCTCTTCCCGAGCGGATAGAAGTCGCCCATCTCCATGACGAACTTCCGCCTCAAACGCCTGGCAAGGTCTATGACGTGCGGCCTGCCCGCGCCGGCCTCCGCCTGCGATGCGAGCACCATTTCATCGGAGCCGGCGACGCTCAAGCCGGCGCCTCCCACGCGCCTCCCGCGGAGGCCGATGCCGATGCCGTGGTGGTTGAGTATGTGGATGAGGTGCCTGGACTCCATCGCCCTCGCCTCCGACTTCGGCTTCCCGATGATTATCACGCCATCCCCCCCGTCCCGGCCGGCCATCACCACCTGGCTGTCGCGCATGAAAACCTGGTTCGCAGCCGCGTAATACCGGCCGCCCCGCCGGTTAAGGCACAATGAATCAATCAAGGCGTCCGCCTTCCGCCCATACCGGGCATAATCCAACGCCACGAGGCCCGCTATCAAACGCATCCTCGAATCGTCTCCTCCGACGTTAGGGTAAGCGTCAACGAGGCCGTCAACCTTCCTGTAGACCATGCCAGAGAATGCCTCGGCAACAGACCTTGCCTCCGTATCGGCCAATCCCGCACCCCTTAGGTAGCCGCCCAACGCATCGACCGCACCCCGCCTGCCCGCGGACTCGAATACATCCCGCACACCATGAGCCCGGCTCCTCAAAGTCTCCCGCACCCGGCCGCCGAGGAGCCCGTCCTCCACCCTGCCCGGGGACAAAGCCGCAGCCAATTCATCCCGCATGTCCACGACGGAAACGCCGCGGCCCCGGTAGAATCCGACCACGTTCCCGTGCTGCTCCACCACCTTCCCGGCGTCGATAGGCTCCACGCTTGAGAGGAGATTAGCCTTCTGCGTCGCAAGGTCCGTCGTCGCCAACGCCACCTCCACGCCGGGGGAGAACACCGCCACAGACAAGAGCCGGCTGCGCTCATCATCCCTGAACACAGACCGCAGGTGGCCGCCATTGACGAGGCATTCGGCGCCTATGGGCGCGGGCAACTCCCCGCCTCCGTCCTGCCGCCGCCTACTCCGCTCCATAATAAGGTAAGGGAACGACGAGAATAAGAGCCCCTGGAAACCACACTTATATTCAAACAAAACCCTAATATAGTCCACCCTAAAAAAGCGTTTTAACGGTCCCTTTGCTTAGATTGGTTGGGCCGCAGCCCTTTTCTTTGCGAAAGAATGGGGCTGAAACCTGGGTTTCAGCCACACACCCGAGCCTCAAAGGCTCGGCTGTGAAGCGCTGGCGAAAAAGAAAGACCAGGGGAATGATGCACCACCCAAATGGTGGGAAGAGTAAAGAAGGGAAACAACATACGGTCCCATGGCTCAGACTGGTTAGAGCGTCCGACTGATAATCGGAAGGTCTCGAGTTCAAATCTCGATGGGACCATATCGTCTGAATCCGACAGAGAGGGAGTATCACGAACCCATCGAGGTGTAAAAAGTCCCGCGGGACTTTTTTGAAAAATCTCGATGGAACCATAACGTATCTATCCGAAGCAAAGTCGTCTGGATAATCCCTCGAGATGTAAAAAGCGCGAAGCGCTTTTTTGAAAAATCTCGATGGGGCCGCCGCATCCTATCTTCTTGAAGCAGGGCTTTTGGGAGATGGAGAATCTCGTCTTATCGTAGAAGCAGCGATAGTAGGATGATTAGGAGGATTATGAACAGTAGAGGGCGTTTTGCCACAGTTGTCTTCTTAGGGCCGTCGGCAGTCAACGGCATTCTTGATGGTATGAATCGCCGCCGTGATTCGCTTTCCGGCAGGGCGACTTTTTTCACGTCTTCTGATAGGAACTCTGGGAATGAGCCGCTCTGGAAGCCGCAGTTTAGGCATATCCAGTTGGGGCTGAGCGCAGTCCTGGATATTCCCCCCCGGCTGGTCACGTCCGTGCTGTGGCATTCAGGGCATACCTTCACCCAGACCTCCCGGCCACCAGCCTCATCAGAAAAGAACCAATCCCACAAAGCCACAGTCGTCTATTAGATTAGGGAAAAATAAACCCGCGTGTGTTTCTATGTGTTTTGTTGGCCATTAATATTCGGACGTCGATTGTTAATCATGTCGGTTGAAGTGGTTAGCGGTGGCGGTGGGCCGTCGTTGGTTTCGGCTTTGGAGGCTTTGGAGGCCGGGCACGTAGGCTTATCTGCGCCGCGTGGTCGGGAGAGGCTGGGGCACGGCGTCCTCTTGCCGTCTGAGGCTGCGGGGCTGGGGGAGGAGGCCAAGGTCGAGGCTGGCGTAGGGAAGCTCCTGAAGTCCGGGGTATTCTGGACGCCGGGTATTGCACACGGGAGGATAGCGTTCGAGCCATTCCTTGAGGACGTCCAGCCGGGGCTGAGCGCCCTCGAGGCCGACGTCGTGAGATTGCAGGTGGAGGCTTGGGCGCGCAACCAGGACTACGACAGCGTCATACTCGAGGCCGCGGATATTTCCGGCATCGCCGAGTCGCTGAAGAAGAGCGGCGCCTACTCGAAGGAGGCTCTGTTGAGGGATGCGCTCGCGTTGGCCGAGAAGCGCGACGACGAGCTGGATGCGAAGATGCGCTGAGCCATAGTGCCGAGGCCCCCGTAGGGGGGTCAACTGTATTTTTGGTTTTTTATCCAGGCGGATTTGAGGTGGGGGAGGGTCAGCGTCGACAGGAGGAATGCCGCGGTCGGCACGATCGAGTTGTAAAGGGGGTTCGGCAGGCCGGCGAAGACAAAGAACAGGACGATGCAGGCGTAAGTCAATGCCGCGACGATGACTTTGCGCGAGAGGCTGGTCTCCCATGCCTTGTCGAGCTCGACCCGCCTGTTCCTGTCCTCGATGAGTCCGACGCGCCGCTCAAGGTCCTCCAAGCCCGCCATAAGACGTAACCCAATAGGCGTAAGCATTATTATAATTTACGGGGGCCTGCCAGGCGGCCGCCGTTGACCTGCGGGAAACGGTTTCGTAACCGCTCGGTTTATATTTGGTGTTGCGCATATGTTGACGGGGTCTGGTTTTTTATGTTGGAGCTCAGGGTTGACGGAGTGGAGTTGGGCGTGGCGGTCGCTTTGTTGGCAGTGAATTGGGTTTTCCTCAGCCTGTTCGCCTACCTTGCCTGGCACCGGTTCCTGAAGGACAAGCTGGTGAAGCTGACGAGCCCGATGCTTAAGGCTGCGATGATTGTGGCTTTCGCCCTCCTCGTGGCCCTCTTGCTGTTCGCGGTGTATTTCAGCCAGACGCACGGCAGCTTCGAGGCCGCGTACGGTTTCCCGGCGGATTTCACGTACAGGTACGTGGCGGGTTAGACGATAATCCGTTGGGGTTGGAGGGGGTTGTGCTTTTCCGTGAGGCTTTGTTCTTTTATCCTTGCGGATAAAGATGATTATGGCATTCTGCCTCCGGCGCCGTCCTGTTTTCTCATGCGCAGTTTCGGGGGGCGTTTGAATGGCGAAGCTTGCGTATCACGCCCCGCAGGGCCTGACCTTGGAGGATGGGAACGCCAGGTTCGAGGTGAAGTCCTTCCCCGTGAATCCCTTCGCTGACAGGGTCGTGGCGGCCTTGAACGGGGGTGCGAGGCCGTGCGACCTGAGGGTCGACGTCGAGGGGGAGCTGCCTAAGTCGCTTGTGCGGGATTTCCTGCTCCAGTCCAGGAGGATTAAGGGCTGGTCCGTCGCGGTCGCCGGCAGCAGCGTGAGGGACCTTTTGCTCGGCAGGGAGGACCTGTTGGGGGACATCGACATCGCGGTCGGGAACTCCACCGGCGAGCCCCGGGGCGGGATGCACATTGACGTCTACAAGGGGAGCGTCAGGGACATGCGCAGGCACTTTGACGGAGCCTACAATGGGCGGCCTTTCGCGGACATGATACATTTCAGCTCCCCCCACTGGCTGTGTAGGATGGGTGACGGCAGATGGGTCTTCCGCAAGGAGTCTAACGCGTCCCAGTACACGCAGGACTACTTCGGGCTCCTCAACACCGGGGAGGTTATAGACCCCTACGGAGGCGCCGGGGACATGCTCAGGGGGGTCATAAGGCTGGATTACACGGACGGCAGGTTCGTCGAGGACAATCCCTCGGTCGGCCCCGAGAACAGGTCGCTCTTCAAGGGGAGCATGCTGACGTACAACACGGTCATAAGGGGGCTGTTCCCCCAGTACAAGTGGGGGCATAGGTTTCACCCGGACACGGAGCGGGAGTTGAGCGGCCACGTGCCTCATTTCTACGGTTCGGACTACGAGTTCGAGATGCTGAAGAGGCTGAGCCTCTGGGCGCCGGACACGGTCAGGTACATCTCCGATTTGAGGAGGTATCATCTCATCGACGGGCTCAGGGAGGCTGCGGTGAGCGATGAGCTGGTCCAGGCCAAGACCCCATCGGGGCAGGCGAAGGATGCGTTGGTCAGGTCGGCCGCAGCCGGCGACTTCGTTGACGGGGACTATGAGTACGTCCCGAAGGCGGAGAGGGTGCGGAGATTCCTCGGGACCCTGGCGGACCGGATACGGAAGCCCCTACAGAGGGAGGTGTTGGGCGGGTGAATCGGCGATAGGTAGAGGACTGCCCTACCAGAACGTGGATTTCCTTTCGGGGCGGGTAAGGTAGTATGCGCCCATGAGGAGGTATCCGGCGAAGGCCGCCCACATGATTTCGCGGTATTCGTAGAATTCCGGTATCAGGTATTCGGTGATGAGGTGGTATATGAGCGCCGCCCCGGCCGCTACGGTGACGAGCTTGCTTATCATCTTCCAGTCACGGCGCCTGCAGGTGCGTCTGCGCCCCGTTCGCTTCCTCTCCCGCGTCGCGGCGTGGCTTCTGTCGCTCGGACTCGAGCTCCGCCGCCCTCTGCGCCAGCGTCTCCTCAAGCTTCAGCGCCTTCGCCGCCTCCGCCTTCAAAGCCTCGTCCAGCTGCCGGGCGCGGCCGCGCTCGGATTCGAGTTCGCGATTGCGTTCCCCGATGGCGTGGTCGAGCTTCTGGGTCCGGGCGCGCTCTGATGCTAGCGCCTCCTCAAGCTGAGCCGCCCGTTTGCGCTCCGAGTCCAGTTCCTGGCTGGGGCTGCCTGCGGCCTGCCTGAGGCCCTCCACCTGCGATTTCAGCTCCCCGGCTTCCGTCGCAAGCTGCGTTGCCCTGGCGCGCTCGCTCGCAAGCTCGTTCGCCAGGTGGGCCGCCTCCTGGTGGTATTTCCCGGCCCTCGCCTCCTCGGATGCCAGTTTCCGGGCTGATTCCTCGGCCGTCCTCCTCAGCTCGGCGGCCAGGGACTTCTCCACCGCAAGTTCGTCGCCTATGGAGGCCGCTGCCTTCTCCAGCTCGCAGGCCCGGTCTCTGAGGCCGGACTCAATCTGCTTGTGGAGGGTGACGTCGTAGAGTATGCATATTGCGCCCTTGAAGCTGCCGTCGCCGCCGGTCTTCGCCTTGCAGTCGCAGACTACGGATGCGAGGGAGCCGTCCTTCTTGGCCATCTCGTATTCGACGCCGTGGGTTTCGCCTTCCGCCTTCAGGCGGTCAATGTTCTCGCGGCTGCAGTCCGTGTACTCCGGCGAGAGGAGGTCGGCGAATGGTTTACCTTCGACTTCCTCCTGTGCGAACCCGAACACGTTCCGCCATGCGGCATTGACGTTGATTATCCTGCCCTCCGAGTCGAGGATGTGGCAGCATGCCGGCAGGTCGTCCGAGCCTATCTCCGGGCTCTCGGCTTCGGCGGCTCGTGTCTCCTTGCGCTTTCCTCCCGCGTAGATTATCACCGACTCGCGGGTGACTGTCCTTTGTGCCATTTTATGGTGACATGAATTTGTTTTGGGTTTTTATATATGCGAGGGCGGTTTCAGGCGTTCGAGTGCGTTTTTAGGGCCGGGGGGCCGGCGGATGGTAAACGGTGGGTATTTATACCTGTATTGCTTTATATTAGGGCATGGCTTATCTTAAGGGAGAAGTGGGGGATGTTTTGAGCGAGACGCTCGGGAGCGACACGCTCGACGTAATAAAGATTATCACCACTCCGATGGAAGACAAGGAGATATCCAAGGAGCTGAAGTGCGAGACGTCGAGGGTGCGGGTGATACTGAACGAGCTGTTGGCAAAGAACCTCGTGCACCTGGACAGGGACAGGCAGGACACCGGATACTGCTACTACAGGTGGGTGAGGAGGGACGACAAGATAAAGGAGTTCGTCAACAAGTACGTCGCCAGCAGGATGGACGAGCTCGACGGCATGCTCGCCGAAGACGAGGACATAATGTTCGAGTGCGACTGCGGCAGGTTCGACTACGGGACCGCGATAGAGCGGAGCTTCACCTGCACGGGCTGCGGGAAGACGATGACCGAGGCTCAGTCGCCGAAGGGTTCGAGGAAGCTCAGGCAGGAGATGAAGAAGCTGTCGGCCCTCAGGAACGCCTCATAGGCGTTCCCTTGCGCCCTTCAGCGTCCCCGAGACGTACTTCACGGACACTATGGCCTTGCGGCCGGCTATCTCCTTCACTGCCGCCACCGCGGCCCTTATCTGTTCGACCGATTTGTGGGTGCATTTAAGGATGCCCCGGAGTGAGCCGTCGCTCCAGTCCATCATCCATATGGACGCCTTGGCGGCGCCGACTTCACCGTAGAGCCTCAGTAGCGAGCCCCATACCGCGTCCGAGACCTGTTTCCTGTCCGGGGCCTTGTCGGATACGGCTTCGAGCACGAGGTAGCGATTCCTTTCCCTTAGAGTCGGCTTGAGAGTCTTCGGCATTTTACCTCAGGTAGGCGTAGAACAGGTTGTACCCGCCCTGTATGAAATGGTTTTTGTCGAAGAATCCGCCTATCACGAGGAGGGTGTCCCCGGAGTACGTGTACTTGGATTCGTCGACATCTATCTTCACCGGGACGCCGTCGGGGCCGGTCAGCCAGAGCCTCGCAGGCTCGCCCGAGCCGCCGCGGCTTATCAGGTGCAGCTTGTACTGGCCGATTCGCCGCTCGCACAGTCCGTCGGTCGACTGCGCGCACGACTGCCCGCCGATGGTGATGAGGCTTGCGTTGGCGGGTATCCTGGCCAGGTCCTCGGTGTTCACCCGGACATATATCCTCGGCTCATCCTCCCCGTAGTTCACGGCCTTGAAGCGCAGGTAGTCGACGAAGCTCTCGCCCGTGGATATCGGCCGCCGGTCGAGGAGGCCGTCTGGCGTCTTTATCTCTATGTTGTATTTGAGGGCGGCGTCCGCGCCTTCCCTGCCGTCGAAGCGGAACTGGTATCCGGTCGCCCCGTATTTCTTCCATCCGGAGTTGAGGGCGAGCATCTGGCAGAGGGCGCATGGGCCGCCGCAGTCCGGGTATTCCTCGCCCTGGTTTTGGATTCCGTCCGAGCATGAGGGGGCCGCGGCCGGGGCTATGGTCGCTGTCGCGGCGGGGGCCATTGTCGTCTGCACAGGCTCGAGGGTGGTGACGGTCGCCTCCACCCCGGTTAAGGCCGTCTCCTCCGGCTGTGGCGTCTCCTGGGGCGAGGTCGTCTCTTCCGGCGGTTGGGTCTCATCAGTCGCTTCGTCGCCGTCGCATATGTTGTTTCCGTCGGCGTCGAGGCAGCATTCCGAGCCTACCTGGATGTAGGGGGCCTCGCAGGCCTCGGATTCCGTGGTTTCTGGGGAGACTACCCCGTCCAGGCCGGTCCCGCAGCATAGGCAGCCCGAGAAGAGGCAGGCGAGTATGAGGGTGAGCGGCGTTTTCATGGGACCGTTTATTTATTGCAGATGGAGGTTATAACGGCACCCTGCCAGGCTGATTTATATTTACGGCCCGCAAATATTGGTCTTTGATGGGGAAGGCCGCATTGGGGGAGACGCTGCTTCTGAAGAACGCGCTCATCGTCGGCCATTCCAAGCCGACGGACATACTGTTGGAGGAGGGGGTGGTGGCCGAGGTCGGGGACTTGAAGGGCCGAGGCCTCGACGTCGGCGGACGCCTCGTGTCCCCCGGCTTCGTGAACGCGCACACCCACCTGGACAAGGCGGACCTCCTGTCGAGGATGAAGCCCGAAGACTTCGGGAGGAGCCTTGAGGGGAACAGGGAGCTCCTAAAGTCCTTCAAGCGCGGCTACACCGTCCGGGAAATCCGGGAGCGGGCGGGGCGCGTCATCGACGGGTTCGTCGAGAACGGCGTCACCGCAGTGAGGACGCAGGTGGACGTCGACCCCACCTGCGGATTGAAGCCGCTGGAGGCCCTCTTGGGGCTCAGGGACGAGGGGCGGGCGAGGCTGCAGGTGTGCGCCTTCCCGCAGGAGGGCGTCGTCGACGAGGCGAAGAGGCGGATTGTGGAGGCGGCCTTGGAGTCCGGCGCCGACCTCCTCGGGGGCCTCCCCCTGGTGGAGAAGACGAGGGAGAAGCAGGCCCAGCACATAGAAATCCTGTTCGAGCTCGCGCGAAAATACGACGTGGACCTTGAGGTCCAGGTGGACGAGAGCAACAACCCGCAGGACTTCATGCTGCCGCTTCTGGCGGAGAAGACCATAGAGTACGGGTGGTGCGGGCGCGTCAGCGCGACCCACTGCATCTCCCTGTCGGCGCAGGACGACCTGGTGGCGAGGGAGACCATCAGGCTCGTCGTCGAGGCCGGCTTGAACGTGATAGTCACGCCGAGCGCGAACCTGATAACGCAGTTCAGGGTGCCGGACGGGGTGCACTCAAGGCCGAGCAACAGCATAACCCGGGTGAAGGAGCTTTTGGAGGCGCAGGTCAACGTCGCGCTCGGAACCGACAACGTGAGGGACGTGTTCTATCCCCTCGGCAACTGCAGCATGCTCAGGGAGATGCACGTCCTCGCCGCCGCGGCGAGGATGACGGGGGCGGAGGACCCGGCCAGACTGTTCAACATGGCCTCCGCCAACGGGGCCAGGGTGATGGGACTGGACTACGGCGTCAGGGAGGGCGCGCTCGCCGACCTAGTGGTGTTGAACGCGGGAAGCCCCGGGGACGCCCTGAACGGCGCCGACCGCATCCCGTACGTGATAGGCGGCGGCAGGATATTGTGCGAATCCAGGGTGGAGGTGAAGCATGGACGGCGGCGGGATTAAGGCGCTGGTCAGGGAGTCGTACGACCTCCACTTCCACATCGGCCCGGACATACTGCCGAGGAGGTACACGGTCGACGAGCTCGTGGCAGCGGAGTCGGGGAATATCAGCGGCGTCGCCTTGAAGAGCCACAGCTTCCCGACGATAGCGCTCATAGAGGCCGCCGGGAGGCAGGACCGCCTGACGCTGATAGGGTCGGTGACCCTCAACTACTTCATGGGGGGCTTCAACGAGAGCGCGATTTACGCGAGCTCGATGATGAGCCACGACCGCCCCATCATAGTGTGGCTGCCGACCGTGCACGCCGAGAACCACCTCCTCAAGAACAGGAGCCAGTACGAGATTCCGCCGGAGTGGGTGAAGGACACCGGCTTCAAGCCGAGGCAGAAGCACGACCTGAAGGCCATCAGGGTGACGGACTGGACCGGGAAGTTGATCAGGAAGATGGGCTCCTGCATGAGGGTCATAGAGGAGAACGGGTGCATCGTGGCGACGGGCCATGTCTCCTGGCAGGAGGCGGAGAAGCTGGCCGAGGAGTGTCTGGACCGTGGGATAAAGGTCATACTCACGCATCCGATGCAGAGGGACATCGCCATGCCCCTTGACGTGCAGAGGAGGCTGGCGGACAGGGGGGCGTACGTCGAGTACTGCTACGTCATGTACTTGGACCGCGACAGCCCCGGGGACTATCCGCTCTCCGAGCAGGCCGGATGCATAAGGGAGATTGGGGCGGACCGGGTGGTGCTGACGAGCGACGCCGGGCAGCGGCACAACCCCGGCTCCTCGGAGTCCCTCGCCGAGTATGTGAGGCTCCTCTCGGGCGAGGGGATAGGCGAGGGCGAGTTCAGGAGGATGCTCGTCGACAACCCCCGGAAGATACTCGGGATATAGTCAGAGCTTGCTGACCGGGATGCTGCTCTTGTAGGCGACCGTGAACTTCGAGTCGTCGGCTTCCCTGCGCTTCTTTATGTCGAGGTACAGCGACACCGCGAATATCTCGCTCAGGGGCGAGAACATGCTTGCCAGGAAGCCTTGTACGTAGCTTCCTGGCCCCCCGAGGGTGAGGGTGAACAGGTACGTCGGCAGGACTACCAGGGAGACTGCGAGGCCGAAGAGGATGACGCTCAAAAGCGCCTTCCGGAAGTAGCCGTCAAGGTGCAGCCTGCTCGCCCGGAACGACTCCATGACGCCCATGCCGCCCGATGAGACGAGGTATCCCATGAAAATGAGCTTCACCAGGACCCACACTGCCGCCAGTGTGAACGCCAGAGCGGCTGCGGCTATCACTATCAAGGTCACATAGCCCCCGGTCACGCCGTACATCGCCCGCCTCGCCATATCCTCCCCGAAGGACTCCTGCCCGAGGGGCGTGTTGAAGGCGACGACATAGGCCGTCAGTGCGGCGTACGCCAGGCCGGCGGCCAAGGCCGCCAGGAGGGCTATGATGAGCGCCTTCAACACAGTGGCGCCGAGCATCTTCGGCGCGAACGAGAAGGCTTCGACGTATGCTCCGGCGACGCTCCGCGTCTTTATGAAGCGGTAGGTCGCCGCCGCGAAATACGCTTCCGTGAGGAGGGCCGACGAGAGAAGGAGCGCCGCGGCGGCGAGCACGGACGGGAGGTTGCGGACGAGCGGGCCAGGGCCGGCCTCCAGAACCTCCTCCATGATGCCCGGGGGGAGGAGGAATGTGGAGACTGCAGCCGCGAACAGCGTGGCTGCGGCCCACCTTGAGACGCCGTACACCGCTATCTGCGGGTGCGCCAGGTAGAACCTGAACGCGCCGGTGACGGAGCTGACTGCGGTCATCCTAAAGGGTCTTGGGCTTAAGCCGCTTGTTGTATTCCTCCGCGGACCTCCCCGGGTCGCCGGAGTATATTATGTGGCGGCCGACGTTGATGAGTATGTTCTTGCCGCCGTTCGACATGACCTTCTTGGCGTCTCCGCCCTGGCTTCCGATGCCGGGGAACAGTATGATGGAGTTCTCGCCCGCGGTCTTGCGTATCTTCATGATGTCGACTTCGCGGACGTGGTCCGTGGCTCCGACGACGAGGCCGTCGGAGCCGGCGTGGCGGCTGTCGTCGGCGACGCGGACGAAGAGGGGCGTCTCGTTGAAGCGCGTCTTCTTCTGGAAGCCCTCCGCCTCCGGATTGCTCATGAGGTCCAGGACGAATATGCCGAGCTCGCGCTGGTGGGCGGACTCCGTGGCCTCCCGTATGTTGCCGGCGTAGGGGCTGAACGTTATGGCGTCGAAGCCGGACTTCTGAGCCCAGTAGAACGCGCTGTCGTTGGTGGAGCCTATGTCCCCGAGCTTGTGGTCGAGTATGGACAGGAGCCCGTGGCTGTGTATCAGCTGGTTGAGGGTCGACAGCCGCCCCCAGTTGAGGGCGAACATGATATACTGGCTGTTGCACTTCACAGCCATGCAGTGGTCCGCGACGGCTTCGACGACGTCCATCGAGTACTGGAGTATCACGTCCGACTCGTCGCCGGGGTACTTCCCGGGTATCGTGTCCGAGCGCCTCTGCTCAGGCAGCGCCGGGTCCAGGCCGACGCACAGTATGCTCTGCTTCTCCTTCCGGGCGTCCAGGTAATCCTGCAGGAACGTCATTTGCGCCACCTCTGGGGGTCCTTGGCCCATTTCCTCGCCTCGGCCGCCTCAGCCGGGGTAAGGTACTTTTTCTCTATCGCCGCCTCGACGGCCGTGTTGAAGTTCGACAGCGGGTGCAGTTCGACGTTTGCCTTGTCGAAGGATTCCGCGGCCTTCTGCATGCCGTATGTGAATATGGAGACGCAGTATTCGACCACCGAGTCCTCCTCCCGCAGAGACTCCACCGTAGAGATTGAGCTGCCGCCGGTGCTGACGAGGTCTTCGACGACCACCGCGTTCAGGCCCTTTATGAACGCGCCCTCGACCTTCTTCCCCTTGCCGTGGGCCTTGGCCTCCTTCCGGACGTAGACCAGCGGCTTCTCCAGCCGGTCGGCGACCCATGCGCCCCAGGGTATCCCGGCCGACGCGGTCGCGGCGACTATGTCGCATTCGAGCCCGTCGAACTTCCTGACCAGCGCGTCTACTATCTGGCCCCGCCGTTTCACGTCCGATATCAAGAGTCTGCAGTCCATGTAGACGGGGCTCTTTATCCCCGACGCGAATGTGTACGGTTCCTTGACGTTGAACGTCAGTACCTTCGCATCGAGGAGAAGCTCCGCCACAGCCTTAGCGTCCATCAAAAATCCCTCCTTGAGCCTGATGCATCCCGCGTGTACGAGCCGAACTCGGTCCCCCTCAGCTGCCCGGCCCAGAACACCGGGCCCTCCTTGCACACCCTCATGCCGCCCACCGTGCAGGAGCCGCATATCCCGACGCCGCATTTCATGTGGCGCTCAAGGGACAGCTGGCAGGGTGTCTTGCTCCGGATGCACGCCTCCTGGGCCTTCCTTAGCATGACCTCGGGGCCGCAGACGTACACGCACTTGTACCGGTTCTTGGCGAGGAGCTTCTCCAGGACCTGGGTTGCGTACGCCTTGTCGCCGCGGCTTCCGTCGTCGGTGGCGATGTGGACCCGCCAGCCCGCCTTCCGGAACTCGTTGTCGAAGAGGAGTTCCGACGCCGTCTTCGCGGATATGACGACGTCGCCTTTCAGGACGTCCTTGAGGGGCCTGAGGGGGGCTATGCCGCAGCCGCCTCCGACGATGCACACCCTGCCTTTCACCGGCTCGAAGCCGCGGCCGTATGGGCCGCGGTATCCGAGCTCCGAGCCTTTCTTCAGCTCGCACAGTTTCCTTGTGAAGTCGCCGAGCCGTTTCACTGTTATCTGGGCCTTGCCGTCGGTGTTGCTGTAGCTCATGGGCTTCTCGTTCACGCCCGGCAGCCATACCATGCAGAACTGGCCCGGCTCCGCCAGGGCGGCGACGTTGAGCGTGAGCTGCGTGTGCAACGGCGTCAGCTTTTTCGCGTCCGTGACCTTCACCATCGCCGGCTTATCCATGCGCCGCCCCCACGAGCTCCTTTAACGAGCCTATGCCTCGTTCGCCCATGTAAGACTTGATTTCAGAGGGTATGTCCCTGAACACTCCGAGGCCCCGGTAGTGGACCGCCGTCCCGACGCCCACAGCCGACGCTCCGGCTAGCATCATCTCGACCGCGTCCAGGCCGGTCGTGACTCCGCCCGTCCCGATTATGGGAGTCTTCCCCCCCGTCGCCTCCCACACGTCCCACACGCATCTGACTGCGATGGGCTTGATGGCTTTCCCGCTCATGCCGCCCACGCTGTAGGAGAGGACTGGTTTCGCGAAGCCTGTGTCTATGACCATGCCTGGGCCGAGGCTGTTGCCCATGTTGATGGCGTCGGCGCCTGCGGACGCCGCCGCCTTGGAGATTTCGCCGAGGCAGGGGGTGTTGGGGGAGAGCTTCACGAAGACCGGCACCTTGACCGCCTCCTTCACCGCCCGAGTAATATCGTATGTAGCCTCTGGGGTGCCGTGCCCCGCCAGGAGACCGTATCCGGGGGTGTGGGGACATGAGAGCACCGCCTCGACCGCGGAGAATCCGAGGGGCGCCAGCTCCCCTGCCATTTTCGCGAATCCAGCCGAGTCCTCGGCGACCACGCTCAGTATTGCCGGGACCGGGAGGTCCGGCACCTTGAGGTACTCGGATTTGGCGTTTTCCAGGCCCATGTTGCTGTAGCCTATGCAGTTGAGGAAGCCGCCCTCCACCTCGACGAGCGTCGGGTTGTCGTGGCCTTTCCTGGGCATCAGGGTTATGGACTTGGTCGTGACCGCGCCGGCGCCCGCCGACGCCACCTTCCGAAGCGACGCCAGGTCCGAGCCCATTATCCCGGACGCCAGTATGACAGGATTCCTGAGCCTTAAACCGGCCAGATTGACGCTATAATCGGGCATTGTAACATATTGTCCTAGGGTTAATATTAATGTCTTGTGATATATTCACCCATGAAGCCGAGGATACTTTCGGCAAGCAGGATACACGATTCGGCGCTTGCCAAGGCCAGGGAATTCGCGGATGTGGACGTTAAGCCTGAACTTACCGAGGACGAGCTGGTGGGCGTCATAGGCGGCTACGACGCGATACTGGTGCGCAGCAAGCCCAAGGTCACAAGGCGAGTCATAGAGGCCGCGGGGAGGCTTAGGGTCATAGGAAGGGCAGGCGTGGGCCTGGACAACGTCGACCGGGACGCCGCCAAGGAGAGGGGCGTGGAGGTCGTGAACTCCCCGGAGGCTTCGACCATCAGCGTCGCAGAGCATGCCTTCGCCCTCATGCTCTGCCTCCTTCGGCACATACCTAAGGCGGAGAGGGGGCTCAGGCAGGGGCTCTGGGACAGGAAGATTATGGGCAGCGAATTGTACGGGAAGACGCTCGGCCTCATAGGGTTCGGGAGGATAGGTCGGGAGGTGGCTTTGAGGGCGAGGGCCTTCGGCATGAAGGTGGTCGCCTACGACCCCATGCTGACGAGCGAGGACGCGAGGGAGTTCAACGCGAAGCTGATGGAGTTGGACGACCTCCTGAGGGGGGCGGACGTGGTGAGCGTGCACGTTCCCGCGCTGCCGGCGACGCGGGACCTCATCAACGAGAGGACGCTCTCGCTGATGAAGCCTACGGCGGTGCTGATAAACACGTCCCGGGGGCACGCGGTCGACGAGGACGCGCTGCACAGGGCGCTGAAGGAGAGGAGGATTGCGGGCGCCGCGCTCGACGTGTACAAGAACGAGCCGCCTACGGGCAGCCCGCTCCTCTCGCTCGACAACATAGTCGTCGTCCCGCACCTGGGGGCGAACACGAACGAGGGCCAGGTGAACGCGGGCCTCGTCGTAGTGGAAAAGGTCAAGCATATCCTGGTGAAATAGGAGATAGAAGGGTGGATAGAAGGGAGATTAGCCGCAGGGCCTCAGAGAAGGGCCTCATACTGTCGTCGGCAGCGCTGGAGAGGATGGCCGACGAGGGGCTGGACTGCGAAGCCGTATTCAGGAGGGCGAAGGAGTCGGGCGAATGGTTCGTGAAGCCAGAGCTCGTCGACCTTGAGGCTAGGGCTAAGGCGCCGGTGTGCGATGGGGCCGGGGAGTCCGGTGGCATCCCTGGCAGGCCTCCGGCTTGCGACATGCCCTCGAGGCTCGTCATCTACGAGGACAGCGACGTCAGCGGCAAGAGCACGTGCTCCGGCACGATGGAGGATTTCATAGGGTACTTCAACGCCCGCTACGAGAACCTCAGGAGGGTCCTCCTGGAGCGGATGGAGTACAGGAGCGCGATGAACATCGACGCCCTCCGGAAGTCGGCCCCCAAGGAGAAGGCCAGGATGATAGCCATGGTGCGTGAGAAGAGGGAGGGCAAGAACAAGGGCAACCGCTTCCTCGAGGTGGAGGACCAGACCGGCGAACTGACGGTCCTTCTGTCGGACAAGAGCGAGAACCTGGGCGGCGTCTGGGAGAGGATTCTGCCCGACGAGGTCTTGGGCTTCGAGGGCATCCTGAGGGGGGACCTGTTCATAGCCTCTGAGATAAACCAGCCAGATGTCCCCCTGAACCACGCCAGGAAGTACGCGGACGAGGACGTGTACGCGGTCTTCCTCTCGGACGTCCATGTGGGCAGCTACCTGTTCCTGGAGAGGGAATTTCAGAGCTTCATAGAGTGGCTTAACGGCAGGGGCGGCAGGCAGGACATAGCCTGGAGGGTGAAGTACGTCTTCGTGGCCGGCGACCTCGTGGACGGCATAGGCATATACCCGGACCAGGAGAAGGAGCTCACCATGCCGGACATCGTGAAGCAGTACGAGTTCCTCGGCATGCTGCTTTCTGAGATTCCCCAGCACATAGAGGTGGTCCTGTCGATGGGCAACCACGACGCCGCGAGGAACGCTGAGCCCCAGCCTAAGGTCGCCATGGACCTGGCGCCGAGGCTGTACCAGATGCCCAACGTCCACGTCGTGGGGAACCCGGTGAGGCTCTCCGCCCACGGGGTCGAGTTCCTGATGTACCACGGGACATCGCTCGACACGATAATAGGGGGCATATCCGGCTGCAGCTACGCGAGGCCGGAGACCGCGATGATAGAGCTCCTGAGGAGAAGGCATCTGGCCCCGACGTACGGCTCCGACAACCTCTCGCCGGAGAACAAGGACTACATGTTCATAGGGGACGTGCCCGACGTCTTCCACTGCGGGCACGTCCACACCAACGGCTACACGCAGTACAGGGGAGTCAACGTCATAAACTCTGGGACGTGGCAGGCGAAGACTGCGTTCCAGGAGAGGCTCGGCCACCAGCCGACGCCTGCCTTGGTCCCGGTGATGAACCTGCAGAACCACGAGGTCACGATGCTGGATTTCAACGGGGATGGACGCGGAGACTGAAAAGTACCACGGGCGGCTGCGCGAGGACATAAGCCGGATGTACGACCTCTCGGGGAGGGCCAGGACGAGGGGATACGACCCGGAGACGACGGTGGAGGCCCTGGAGGCCGGCGACCTGGCGGACCGGGTCGAGGGGCTTGTGGGGCCGCCGGGGATTGCCAGGCTCATCCGGGAGATAGGGAGGGACAACACCGCGGAGATTATCGACGCGATGCTGAAGCCGGGGGAGTACGCTTCTAAGGAGAGGCGGGAGGCGCATATCGAGCAGGTCTTGAGGACGCTCTTGGCCGTCATCACAGAGGGCGTGGTGGCCGCGCCGATAGAGGGGATATCCGGGGTGAAGGTGAAGAAGAACCCGGACGAGAGCGAGTACCTGAGCGTGTACTTCGCGGGGCCGATACGGAGCGCCGGGGGGACGGCGCAGGGGCTCGCGGTCCTGGTTGGCGACTACATACGGACAAAGGTCGGGTTGGCGGAGTACAGGCCCACCGGCGACGAGGTCGAGAGGTACGTGGAGGAGATCAAGCTCTACGACGAGAGGGTGGCGAGGCTGCAGTACACGCCGTCCGAGGACGAGGTGAGGGGGATACTGGCGAGCCTCGCGGTCTGCGTCGACGGCGACCCGACGGAGGACCTGGAGGTGCAGGTGCACAGGGACCTTGAGAGGATAGGCTCCAACAGGATACGCGGCGGCATGTGCCTCGTCATAGCCGAGGGCATCGCGCAGAAGAGCAGGAAGATAATCAAGCACGCGGAGAGGCTTGGCCTCAACTGGGGCTGGCTCGGCGCCATCAAGAAGGGGCCTGAGAGGAAGGATTCCGAGAAGCCGACAGCCCGCTTCATGGACGAGGTCGTCGGCGGCAGGCCGATATTCTCCGCGCCGTCCGCGAAGGGCGGCTTCAGGCTGAGGTACGGCCATTCGAGGAGCAACGGCATAGCCGCGAAGTCCATCCACCCGGCGACGATGATACTGCTCGACGACTTCATAGCCACGGGGACCCAGGTTAAGGTGGAGAAGCCCGGCAAAGGCTGCGTGGTCACCGAATGCGACACCGTCGAGGGCCCCATCGTCAGGCTGAAGGGGGGCGACGTCGTCATCGTCGACTCGAGGGAGAAGGCCCACGAGGTCTACGAGAATGTCGAGGAGATACTCTTCCTCGGCGACATACTCGTCTCCTACGGCGACTTCCTCCAGACCAACACTAAGCTCCTCCAGTCCGGGTACGTGGAGGAATGGTGGGCCGACGAGACCGGGCTCAAGGGCGTGGCCGGCCCGGAGGACGCCGTCGAAGCCGCCCTGAAGGACGGCAAGCCCCTGCATCCGAGGTACACCTACAGGTGGAGGGACGTCACGGCGGCCGAGGTGACGGCCCTCGCCTCCTGGCTGGCCAAAGGCAGGCTCGCCGGCGCGCTCGAGGTGCCAAACGACGACAAGGACGCCAAGAGGACGCTCGAGGTGACGGGCGTCCCCCACAGGGTCTCGGACGGCAGGGTAGTCATTGACGAGGCCGCGCCCCTCCTCGCCCAGCTCGGAGCAGAGGGGCTTGGCTTCGCCAGGCTGAAGGAGGAATACGCGAAGCTTAAGCCGGAGGCCACGGGCCTCGAGCTCGCCACGGCGGCGAGCCGGGTTAGGCTGAGGGACAAGTGCGGAGTCTACATAGGCTGCAGGATGGGCAGGCCCGAGAAGGCGAAGGAGAGGAGGATGCAACCGGCGGTGCACGCCCTGTTCCCGATAGGCGAGGCCGGGGGGAGGGAGAGGAGCGTGAACGCCGCCGCCGAGGTGCGGAAGGTGGAGGTCGAGGTCTCCCAGTACGTCTGCCCCAACTGCAAGATGAGGGCCGTGACGCCGTTCTGCACTGACTGCGGCCAGCCGACGCTCGGTCTCAGGGTCTGCAGCCAGTGCGGCTACACCGGCAACCTCGAGTCGTGCCCGAAGTGCAATGCCTCGACGAAGAAGTACGCCAGGACCGGCATCGACGTGAAGGAGCACTGGGACAGGGCGGTGAAGACGGTGGGCAAGAGCACCGCCGTCAAGGGCGTCGTCGGCATGATATCGGCCAGCAAGGTCCCGGAGCCGCTCGAGAAGGGCCTCCTGAGGGCGTTGAACGAAGTCTACGTCTTCAAGGACGGGACGATACGCTTCGACGCCACCGACGCGCCGCTCACGCACTTCAGGCCGAGGGAGGTGGGGGTCGCGGCGGCGGAGCTCGTCAAATTAGGGTACGAGAGGGACTGGCGGGGGGAGCCGCTCGTGAGCGACGAGCAGGTGCTGGAGCTGAAGACGCAGGACATAGTCGTCTCCGAGTACTGCGGCGACTACATGGTCAAGGTCACGCGGTTCGTCGACGACCTGTTGAGGAAGTTCTACAGGCTCGACCCTTACTACAGGCTTGAGGACAGGAGGCAGATGGTGGGCCACCTGGTCGCAGGCCTCGCGCCCCACACCTCGGCGGCGATAATAGGCAGGGTAATCGGCTACACGAAGGCGAACGTCATATACGCGCACCCGTTCTGGCATGCGGCGAAGCGCAGGAACGCGGACGGCGACGAGGACAGCATAATGCTCGTGATGGACATGCTCCTGAACTTCTCCCGGAGCTACCTGCCGGAGAAGAGGGGCGGGAAGATGGACGCGCCGCTCGTCGTGACGAGCGTCATGAACCCCCGGGAGATAGACGACGAGGCCCATAAGATGGAGATAGTCGAGTCGTACGGCTGCGCGTTCTACGAGAAGACGCTCGAGGGCGCCAACCCGTCCGATGCGGGCGTGAGGACGGTCGCGAAGATACTCGACACGAACCCGTACTCCGGCATACCCTTCACGCACGACACCGGGGACATAACCGGCCCCGTCACCCGGAGCAGGTACGTGACCCTGAACAGCATGCCGGACAAGATAAAGGCCCAGCTCGCCGTGGCCGAGAAGATAAGGGCAATCGACGAGCGCGACGTCGCCGAGATAGTCATCAACTCCCACTTCCTAAGGGACACGTACGGGAACCTGAGGGCGTTCAGCAGGCAGCACTTCAGGTGCGTGAAGTGCAACGCCAACTACCGGAGGGCGCCGCTCGCTGGCAAGTGCAGCGTCTGCGGGGGACGGCTGCTCTTGACAGTCAGCCAGGGCAACATCACCAAGTACCTGAAGATGTCCATGGAGCTCGCTGAGAAGTACAACCTCTCGGACTACCTCAAGTCCAGGCTCAGGCTCCTGGAGAGGGACGTGGCGTCGCTGACGACCAACGACCTCAAGAAGCAGGTCAGCCTCGCCGACTTCATGTGACGTTCAGGACCGCTCGACGTCAATGGCCAGCCGTGTCTCTGCGCCGCCGGAGTCCTGCGGCGTCGCCTTGAAGTCTATCACGTAGCTGCCCTGCAATGCCTCGGGCTTCACCCGGACCTTGAGTGTCAGCTTCCTTGTCTCCTGCGGGCCGATGTTTATCGAGCGGCTCCCGTACGTCTGGGCGTAGGTGTCGTCGAAGTACACGTTCGGGTCGTACGTCTGGCCGGAGACTATAATCGCCATGTCGCGGCTCTCCCTCAGGTTCTTGAGCTCCACGTCCAGCATGGCGGACCCGCCCGGGGAGACTTCAGGGGGGTCGGCCGACACCCTGATTCCGACGTCGCCGCCGACCGCGTAGCCCCCGGGAAGGGCCTCTACGACGACGTAGGCAGTAGCGGCAAGGAGCAGGAGGGCGAAGACCGACTTCCACCTTATCCGCGAAACAACCGATTTGAGCCGCTCCAGGAATGACATTTCCTTTAATTATCTGCGCTGGGATAAATAAAGGGATGCGGAATCTGCTCGGGGTCTCGGGGGGCGGCGTGCTCGAAGGCACCGCCCTGGCTTCGGGCGGCAGGAGCGTCCGGGCCCGGACCCGGTACGGCGGGGCCCCCCTCACGGTGGGGGGAGGGTACGCGCTCCTCTTTAGGCACCATGGAGGAGCGCCTCCGCACAGAATCAACCACAGGGCGAACATGCTGGCGCTGTCGAGGTACGCAGTGGAAGTGGTCGGCGTAGGCTCGGTCGGCAGCCTCAGGAGGGGGATTAGGCCCGGGACGCTGGTCGTGCCAGACGACTACCTGGATTTCGCGCCGCCGACGTACCACGACAGGAGGGTAAAGCACATCGTGCCGTCCTTCGACCCGGGCTTGAGGGCAAGGATACTAGAGGCCGCCAGGAAGGCCAAAGTCAGGGTCGTGGACTCGGGCGTTTACGCCCAGACCAGGGGGCCGAGGCTGGAGACGAGGGCGGAGGTGAGGCTCCTTTCCGACTATGCGGACGTGGTCGGCATGACGGTCGCCTCCGAGGCCACGCTCGCCCAGGAACTCGGCCTCGGTTACGCGGCCATATGCTCCGTCGACAACATGGCCCATGGCCTGTCGGGCGGCCGGTTCGATGCGGAGGATATCAAGGCCAATGCCGCACTGAACAGGAGGCGGGTGGAAGCCGTTCTGGAGGCGCTCGCGGGGGAGGGTTTATGAGCATACTCGTCAAGGACGTCCTCCTCGCCGGCCGGAGGGCGAACATCCTGGTGGAGGGCAACAGGATTGCGAGGCTCGAGGGGAGGCCGAGGGCCGAGCATGTCATAGACGGCAGGGGCAAGGCGGCCCTGCCTGGGTTCGTGAACACGCACACGCACGCTGCGATGACGCTCCTTCGCGGGTACGCCGACGACATGGCGCTTGCGGAGTGGCTGCAGGGCCACATCTGGCCGGTGGAGGCGAAGATGACCGAGAAGGACGTCTATTGGGGCACGAGGCTCGCCTGCCTGGAGATGGCCAAGTCAGGGACGACCTGTTTCAACGACATGTACTGGCATGTCAAGGGCGCCGTGAAGGCGGTCGAGGACTCGGGCTTAAGGGCGCATCTGGCGAGCGTCTTCATCGACATGTTCAGCCGGGGAAAGGCCGCCGCCCAGAGGGCTGAGGCGGAACGGCAGGCGAAACGGTGGAAGGCGGGCTCCAGGGTCTCCTTGTCCCTCGGCCCCCATGCGATATACACCGTGACGGAGGAGGGGCTCAGGTGGGTCAAGGAGCTGTCGGACAGACGCGGCCTGAACGTCCACTTCCACCTCGGCGAGACGAGGAAGGAGGTGGACGACTGCCTGAGGGCGCACGGGAAGGCGCCGGTGGAGTACCTCGCCGACATAGGGTTCCTGGGGCCGAGGCTCCTGTGCGCGCACGCGGTCTGGCTCGCAAGGAGGGAGATAAGGCTGCTGGCGGAGCACGGCGTGAAGGTCGCCCACTGCCCCACATCGAACATGAAGCTCTCGGTCGGCGGGACGATGGATTACGCCCGGATGAGGAAGTCCGGAGTCACGGTGTCCCTTGGAACTGACGGCGCATCCTCCAACAACAGCCTGGACATGTTCGGCGCCATGAAGTCCGCGGCCCTCTTGCAGAAGATGGCGACCTCAGACCCGACAGCGCTGCCCGCGGCCGAAGCGCTCCGGATGGCAACCTCGGATGGGGCTGCCGCCCTCGGAATTGAGGCCGGCGCGATACGGCCTGGGGCGCTGGCCGACATCGTGCTCGTCAACCTCAAAAGGCCGGATATGACCCCGCTCCACAGCCTCGAATCCAACCTCGTGTACAGCGCAGCCGGAGGCTGCGTCGACACGGTGATATGCGACGGCAGGGTGATCATGGAGTCCGGCATCGTAGAGGGGGAGGAGGAGGTCCTCAAGAAGGCGGGGAAGGCGGCGATGAGGCTCGCAGACAAGAATGAAACTTGACCTTTTGAAGGCCTCGCTAGAGGCTGCGCCTCTGATGAGGCGCGGGGAGTATGCGTATTTCATCCACCAGCTCACGGACAGCATACCGCCCATCGAACCCCGGCTGCTCGCCGAAGTCTGCGAGGCCATCAAGGAGCGCGCGGACCTCGACGTCGACTACATAGTGACCATGGAGGCGATGGGCATACACGTGTCCGCAGTCCTGTCGCAGATTACAGGCCTGCCGTTCAACATAATCAGGAAGAGACAGTACGGGCTCCCGGGCGAAATAGAGCTCAACCAGCGCACCGGATACGGCGGGTCGAAGATGTACCTGAACTCCGTCAGGAGGGGGGACGTGGTCGCCATAGTGGATGCGGTGGTGAGCACGGGGGGGACGCTCATCGCGACCATCGAGGCCCTGCGGGCGGGGGGCGCCGTAATCAAGGACGCCGTGTGCGTCATAGAGCGCGGCGGCGGGGTCGAGGCGGTCCGCAAGGCGACCGGATTCAAGGTCAAGACGCTCGCGAAGATAGACGTCGGGGAAAGGGTCACGGTGACCGGGACACTCGATTAAATACGATGGATTCGAAAGGGTAATACGATGCCGCAGACAGTCGAGCCTGAGAGGCTAAGGAGGAAGGACCTCGGCGAGGCGCCGCCCATCGAGGCTTCCCTCGCTGTCGAGACCGCCCGGGGCATAAAATACGTCAGGGACAGCGTATCCAAGGCCGTCATACTCAAGTCCAATGCCGCCGTGGGAGCGGAGCTGCAGGAGTCCCTCAAGGCGTCCCTCAAGCTCTCGAAGACCGTCTTCGGAAGCGTGGGCAGGCTGTTCAGCACGTTCGCGGCCCTGAAGAGGATAGCCGGGGGGGTATGATGGACCCTACGGACAGAGCGCTCAGTATACAGGGCCTCAAGCGCGGGGAATACGACCTGATGAGCCGCGACGGAAAGGACGTGATAGACGCAAGGAGCGGCAGGCTCATCGAGCTTGCGAACGTGAGGCTGGCAGCCGACCTCCTCAACCAGATAGCGGAGTCCGGGGAGGATGGCCGCGCGTATGTGGGCGAAATACTGGAGGGCAAGAGGCCGGAGTTCGAGGAGAACGTCAGGGCGATACTGAGGGAGTACGTCGAGGCCGACGTGAAGACGACAATCGGGGACTACCACAAGATAAAATACGGCGGCGGACTGAACGCCGTCTTGGAGCCCGCTAAGCCGGCAGCGGAGCCGGCGAAGGCGCCCAAGCCGGCGACCGAAGCCGCGGTTGCGCCGCCAGTACAGAAGCCGCCGTTGAGCCCTGAGGAGTCGCGGAGGCTCGCCATAGCGGAACTCTTGGCTGCTGTGGAGAAGCGGGATGCGGAGTCTGTGTTGAGGACCGAGTCGGATGTGATAGCCCTGGTGATTTCGGTCTCGGACGAGAACAAGGCGGCTGGACTCGGCGACGAGCGCATATTCATGGCCGCCGACGCGATGGTCCGGGGCTCGCTGAACGGCGTAGGGTTCATGAGGGAGGCGTTGATGCCGGCCAACAGGGAGGAGCTTCTGCGGATAGCCAGGGCGTCCGGGTAAATGTGATTCTGTCGGGGTTGTGTTGCGATGCCGTCTTGCCGCATAAGGTTGAAGTCATGACACTTTGCAGTCATACTGTTGGGGGCCGCCTGACTGTCAAGCGGTGATTATGAGCCATTGGTAGGGATAAACGCTTATTAGTGGCTTTTTTGGCTATATAGCAGTCATTGGTGTATCTTCGATAGTATCATGCGTCAATCGATAAGTATTTAAAGAGTCATGATAATATCATATCTGTCATGAAAGGTAGCGGGGCTGAATACGAGAAAGAATACAAGGAACTCCTCGGCGAAGTAGCCCAGGCCACGAACCAGATACAAGACCCCGTCGCCATCGGACTCATGCTATACCAGCTCGCCGAAGAGCGCAAAAGCACGAACCTCATAATCAAGAACCTCAACTCCCAGATAGAGGCGCTCGGCGCAAAGATAGAGGGCATGGCCCAACAACAAGGCCGCAAAAACCAGGAGACGGCCGACCTCACCGACCGGGACATCGAAGTCCTCGAACATGTCAGGGAGAAGGGGAGGATATGCGCCGACGAACTACAGAAAAAGCTCGGCTACAAGGGAAAGAACGCGGCAAGCGCCAGACTATCGAAGTTATTCCACGAAGGCAGGCTTGAAAAGGAATACGCCGGCCGGAGAGTGTACTACAGGATAAGGTAACGCTTATTACATCACCCCAACCACCCCCCACCCCCGGCCAAAAGCCGGGGGTGGATCTGGCTCACAATCACATCCACAAGGATGTGGTAATTCAGCCAACCACCCCCCACCCCCGGCCAAAAGCCGGGGGTGGATCAGGCTCGCCAAAAAAAATCGCATCACTCCATGATGGGACGAACGCCATCACCTCCGCAATATGGGGCTGCGGAGGTTACAATCACATCCACAAGGATGTGGTAATTCAGCCAACCACCCCCCACCCCCGGCCAAAAGCCGGGGGTGGATCGGGGCGATTCTAGGACAGTATCTTGTCGACGAACCAGTTCCCGTCGAACTTTTTCAGGTCTCCGTAGCCCTGGCCCAAGCCCACGTAGATGACAGGCTTCCCTGTCGCATGGACTATCGAGAGGGCGCTCCCCCCCTTCGCGTCCGCGTCCATCTTGGAGAGCACCGCAGCATCGAAGCCCACGGCCTCGTTGAATGTCCTCGCCTGCTCTACGGCGTCGTTGCCGGCGAGAGCGTCCGCCACGAATAGCGTCATGTCGGGCTTATACACGCGGACAACCTTCTTCAATTCCTCCATGAGATTGGCCTTGGACTGCATCCTCCCCGCCGTGTCCGCGAGCACCACGTCCACCCCACGGGCGGCGGCATGCTCCACCGAGTCGTAGAGGACGGCCGCCGAGTCGCCGCCCCTCTGGTGGGACACGACCCTGACGCCGAGCCGGCGGGCATGCTCCTCAAGCTGCTCTATAGCCCCCGCCCTGAACGTGTCGCCGGCGGCGAACACGACAGACAAGCCGTTGTCCATGAGGAGCCTCGCCAGCTTCGCCATGGACGTGGTCTTGCCTGTGCCGTTGACGCCGAGCACAAGCACCTTGAACGGCTTCCCCCCCGCCTTTGCGGACGCGACCAGGTCGACTTCCTTAACAGGCTTCAGGGCCTCAAGCAACCCAGCCCTGAGCGCGGCCCGCACGGCCTCCCCGGCCGAGCCTGAGGAGACCTGGAGGCCCACCAGCCGCTCCCTGAGGGCGCCGACTATATGTTCCGCGGTCTCCATCGAGACGTCACTCTCTAGAAGGCCTGTCTCAAGCTGCCACAGAGTGTCTGAGACGTCGGCCTCCGTCAGCGTCGCGCGGCCGGTGACTGCCGCCTTGACCTGGGTCACGGCTGACAGCCTGGGCTCGGCCTTGTCCTTGACGGAGCCTATGAAAGAGCCGAGCCTCTCCCTCAGTGCCTCGAACATTTTACTCTTTCGCCTGGGACATGAGCCTCTGCGCCTGGGCGTCGAGTTCCGCCACCTTCATGCCGAGCTCCCCCATCGTCTTCTGCATCGCGGAGAGGGACTCCAGGAGCCTGGCCTTCCTTTCCTCGAACGTCTTCACGGCGTCGGCGACGCCCTTCTCGACGTACATCTCGGCGCCGGCACCGACGATCACGCTGTCCACCCCCTTCAGGGACGCCCGCACGAACGCGCCCCCACCTATGGGAACGAGGACTTCCGCGCCCGGCTTCTCTCCCTTCAGGCCGTCCAATGCCTCGATTGCGGAGTTGGTTTCCGCCACCGCGGACTCCGCAAGCTGAGCCTGCCGGTTAAGCTCGTTCATCTGGCGCTTCCCCATCTCAAGCTGCATCAGCAGCCGCTGCATCTGTGACTCGTCCATGAGCTTAAAGGTACTCGGCCTTGCCCTTGCGGCCGACTATGACGCGCTCGGGCTGCCTGACCGCGAATATCCCGTTCTCCACGACCCCGGGTATGTTGTTGAGCTCGGTCTCGAGCTGGAGGGGGTCCTTGAAATCCAGCCCCTCCGCGTCCAGTATGACGTTGCCGTTGTCCGTGACGAACTTCGGCCTCTCGGCGGCCTTCGCCCCGAGCTCTCCGAGCTCCCAGGACACGTACGAACGGGCGTAGGGGACGACCTCCACCGGCAGGGGGAACGTCCCGAGCCGGCTGACTAGCTTGGACTCGTCGACTATGCATATGAACTCCGCGGCGGCCGAGGCCACGACCTTCTCCCTGGTGTGCGCGCCGCCCCCGCCCTTGATGAGGTTCATGGACTTGTCCACCTCGTCGGCGCCGTCCACGTACAGGTCGAGGATGGTCTCCTCTTCCTCGCCCTTCAGGGATGCTATGAGGCTGTCCAGGGTCGTGAGCTTCAGCCCCGCCTTCCTCGCTATCTCCTCGCTCGCCTTCGAGGAGGCCACGCAGAGCCCCGGGAACTTCCTCTTCCCGAGCTCCTCTATGAACATGTTCGCGGTGCTGCCGCTGCCCAAACCCACCTTCATGCCGCCCTTGACCTCGCGCAGGGCCGCGTACGCCGCAGCCCGCTTGTCGTCGTCCTGCTGCCTAGACTGGGCCATAGGTTATGAATAAAGGATACGGGTATATAAGGCTGGCGCAGTATCCTTGGGTTGGCGGACGGAACGGCCCAGGTTCAGCCGACGAACGTCGGCCTCTGCGAAAGCAGACGGGGCAGGGGCAGCTTCCTGTAGGGCATGCCCTTAGACTTCTCCTTGACTTCCACGCCGACGGCCTCCGGGACGAGCGTCTTCTGGTCCTTCTGGCCGCGAACCCGGACCTGCACCATCCCGGACTCTATCTCCTTGTCTCCGACCACCAGGATGTAAGGCACCCATTCGCGCTCCGCGTCGCGTATCTTCTTGCCCATGCTCTCGTTCCTGTCGTCGACGTCGACGCGTATCCGCTTCTCCTCGAGGCGGTCGGCGAGCTTCGACGAGTAGTCCAGGTGCTTCTCGGATATCGGTATGACCCTGATTTGGGTGGGCGAAAGCCACATTGGCAGGGACGGGGCCACCCCCGCCTCCTTCGCCATGTGGGCCTTCTCCAGGAGGGCGTATATTATCCGCTCTATCGCCCCCGACGGGGAGCAGTGGAGTATGACGGGGTGCTTCTTCACGCCGTCCGAGTCCGTGTAGTTTATGCCGTAGCGTTCCCCGTTCTCGACGTCTATCTGGTCGGTCGAAAGGCATGATGCCTTGTCAAGGGCGTCGACGAAGTTGAACTCGTACTTCAGGACGAAGTAGAATATCCGCTCGTCCCACATCTCGACGAGCACCGGCTTGCCGGCCTCCTTGACGAGGTATTTTATGAAGTCCTCGTTCTCGTTGTAGAAGTCCCTCGTGACCCTCACCGCGACCTCGACGTCGTCCATGGACAGGCCGACGCCCTCTATCGTGGAACGGCACAGCTGGAAGCGGCGGCGGTACTCCTTCACCGCCTGCTCCATGCCCGCGCACAGGGCGTGCACGTCCGGCATCGTGAAGGCGCGCAGGCGCCTGAGGCCGGTGAGTTCGCCGCTCTTCTCCCGCCTGAAGCTGTACCGCGTCATCTCGTAGAGCCTGAGCGGCAGGCTCCTGTAGCTGAGCGTGGCGTCGTGGGCAATCAGGAACTGGCCGAAGCAGGCCGCGAACCGGAGGAAGTACTTCTTGTCGTCGGACTCTATCGTGTACTGGCGGGCGGGGAAGCGGGCCATGTATTTCGCTAGCGTGGGGTGCTCGAAATCGTACATTATGGGCGTCTCCACCTCGACGCCGCCGTAGTTGAGTATGTTATCCGTGACGTACTCTTCAAGGAGCGCCTTTATCATCCTCCCCTTCGGGTAGTACCTGAGGTTCCCGGGGTCGCTCGCCGGCTCGTAGTCCACGAGCTCAAGCTGCCGCATGAGCTCGATGTGCGGCGGCGGCCGGTCAACGACCCTGGACTTCGCGCGCTCGTAGTATGCGAACTTCCTGAGCTTCTCGTGCCCCGAGTAGTCGAATGCGCCGACGTCCTGGAGCGCGCCGTCCGGAGTCATGATGTACCAGACGCTCCGTATCTTCTCCTCCTTCTTTATGGCCTCGGACTCCTGCAGCTTCTTCTCCTGGCCCCCAGCAGGCAATATGGTCCTTGAGAGCTCGGACAGCGGATGCCCCTTGCACTTCACGGTGAACGCCTTATACCATCCGAAAGGCGCCTTGACGACCTTGTAGTCGCCGCGGAGGGCCTCATACGCCCGCTCCAACATGTCTTCGGCCACCTGGGGGCGGGAAAGGTCGCTCGAGAGGTGGGCGTAGGGGTACAGGACTATGGACTCCGCCTTGACCTTGGAGTACATGTCCACGACATCACGGACTAGCTGCTCGACCACCGAGGCCGGGTCTGCCTCGTCAGCCTTCTCCCCGGCCATGAACACGACCAGCGCGTTCTCCGCGCGGCCCGCCTTCTCAGTGGCGTCCTTGGCAGTCTTCAACGCCTTCTGCCTGGTCTCGTACTCCAGGAAGTCGCTGTGGAGCAACAAAACGCGCATGGTATAACAGAGGAAAAAGCCGAATAAAAAGGATGCCACGACAAAAAACCGCTAGTGCGGGCGGTTGTCGTCTGAGGATACCGAGGGCGCTAATAGATTTTATGGGCCTGACACTGCGCGACAATCCGGCCGGCCGAAGACCCCGGCTAAACGTCAGTTCAGAGGCGGGCTACGTGATTCGCGAGGTGTTATGAGCATTTTTTAGCTGGCGGCGTATCTATAAGGCCATGAAACTAGTCTTGTATTCCCTGGACGACCTGGCTGGGTCGAACATCGCCAGAATCCTGGTCAATAGGTACAATTTCGCGTCCACCGGAGACTACTACTACGGGTCGCCGATATACAAGAAGGAGAACGTCATGCTCTTCGGCACCCACAGCTCCGTGAGGGACCTCGAGAGCATACCCTACGTCCCTGAGGCGTGCATCGTCGCCTCAAGGCACAAGTCCGAATCCGGGAGGCCGACGCTCACATGCCACCCCACTGGCAACTTCGGCCTGGCCGAACTCGGCGGCCGCGACGGGAGGCTGCAGCTCACGGACGCGCTCCACCTGCGGCAGGCGCTCATGTACCTGCGGCAGGCGAAGGAGAAGTACTGCCTCGCCTACGACGTCAGCATGGAGGTGACGCACCACGGCCCCACCGAACTGCCGTTCCCGCTCCTCTACGTGGAGGTCGGCGGCACGAGGCAGGAGTGGAGCGATGAGAACGCGTGCAACGCAGTGGCTGAGGTCGTCTACACCCTGGCCAGCCAGGGGGTGGAGAGGAAGCCGCCTGCGATAGGCTTCGGCGGCCCCCACTACGCACCCAACTTCAACCAGGCCGCAGAACACTATGCCATAGGGCATATCATGCCCAAGCAGGCGGTCGAGAACCTCACGAAGACCATGGTCCAGGAGATGATACTCAAGACGTACCCGCGGCCGGACGTCGCTGCCATCGACTGGAAGGGCCTCAGGGGGGCTGACAGAGAGGTCTTGAGGGGGATATTGAACGAACTCGGAGTGAACTGGGTGAAGACGGGTGAGATGAGGTGATGGGGCGGCCGTTACTGTGGGGCTTGTTGGCGGGGGTCTTCGTCGGAGTCGTCCTGGGGGCCCTGGTCCGCGACGCCGGCATAGGCTACGCCTGCGGCTCCCCTTCACGGGAAGGCGAGCCGGTCGTGGTGCCCATATCCGACCGCGGATACTATGAGGAGGCGCATAAGGCGATAACGGAGGCTAAGAAGAGCGTGCACATCGTGGCATTCGAGATGAAGTACTACGAGACGAATCCCGGGAGCCGCCAGAACAGGCTCGTGAGGGATCTCGTGTACGCCAAGGAGAGGGGCGTGGACGTGAGGGTGGTGGCTGACGAGTACTCTAAGGAGAACAACGCCTTCGAGGTCCTGAGGGCGGGGGGCGTAGAAGTCAGGATGGACTCCAACGAGACGACGACGCACGCGAAGCTAATCATAGTCGACGGCAAAAAGGTCCTCCTAGGAAGCACCAACTTCAGCTACTTCGGCCTCGAGAGGAACAATGAAGTCGACGTGCTCATAAGCGATGAGGAGACTGCCAGGTACTTTGAGGCATATTTCAGGAACCTGTGGGAGAAAGAAGGCTGACTGCGGCTTGGGCCGCACGAGCCCCTAGTAGGACCCCGCCGTGCAGGTGAAGCCCGCCACCCCGGACGAGGCGACCACGTCGCAGTACATCTGGAGCAGGCTTGAAACGCTCGCCACGATCAGGAGGCCGATGACGATGTATATCATCCCCTTCTTCGCCTCCGCCCTCTCATTGGCGCTGTCCGCGACAATCCATTTAACGCCCATGAAGACCATCATTATCCACCCGAGCGCGAACGCCACCCTCTTCAGGCCGACGACCCAGCTGAGAGGGGTCTGAGCGGAAGCCGCCATCGACAGGAGAGAGACTATCAGGACGGCCGCTAGGATTAACCTTGGCGATGCCATGGTAGCAAATACGCCTTTATGCTTATTAATCCGAGCCTAGCACAGGAGGTATGTGACCAGATAGAACGCGGACCTGAGGAGTATCAGGCCTATTATCACGTAGATGACCCCGCGCCTGGCGTTCTCCCGGTCTTCGGGGCCCTCGGAGATTATCCATTTTACCCCCATGTAGACTATCATGAAGAATCCGATGGGGTAGGCTATCACCACCAGGAAGTCTATGATATTCTTTACGGGTTTCATCAGGTCGGAGCCCAAGGGCTCGTAGCACTGGGCCTGGGCGAACCCCGCCAGGGCGAACGCCAGCATGAAGGCTGCTGCATGGCGCGCAAGCATGACGCTTATGGGGGCCATGTTTCAGCCTGACGCCTTGAAGTAGTAGGGACAGTTGCTGCAGTACCACCTGGACTGGAGGCTGTCGTTCACGACAGGGGCGTTTCCGACCTTCTGGTTTCCGCATTTGTTGCCGACACGGTGCGTGCACAAGCGGTTGTCCCTGGTGATTGGCACCATCAGTTAGTTATTGCAGCAGGCGTTAAAAAGCCTACGGTCATCACACGAAATAGGTCGCAATCCTCTGCTGGACCTCCTCCCGCGCCAGCATGTCCCCGAACTTGCTGCCGTAGTCCCTCTTAAGCGCCGGGTTGGAGACCACGTAGAAGTAGTCGTCGTACTTCTGCATCAGCGGGAGCTTGTCCTGCATGTTGTCTATGCCCTTCTTGAGGCCCACGTCCGCCTCGATCTCGATTGCGACCATCTTGCCGGTGCGGGTCTCGAACGTGATGTCGGGCAGCCGGGTGTGGTGTATCAGGACCTTGTCTGTGTACCTCCTGACCTCGTTGAATATCAGCTGCTGCATGACGAAGTGCTCGTCCGTGTCCTCGGTCTCGTTCTTTATCAGGTACAGCTCCGACTCGCCGCTCAGGTTCTTGACGCGCACCTCTCCGAAGTCCCTCTGCCCGAGCGCCTGTATCTGGTCGTCGTCCAGGTCCTCCTTCCGCTGGACGACCTTGTTTATGTCGAACTCCTTAACCAGGTCCTCCCCCTCCGGACGCTTCACCTCCCGGCGGTTTATGAGCTCGTCGGGACGGGTCGTTATTATCCTATGCTCCTCCGGGGACGCCTGCACGTATATGGGGACTCTCGTGGTCTCGGCTATCAGGAGGGCGCGGCCCATCGTGGAAATCTGGAGGAATCGCCGCTCCGCCTGGTTGAGGTTGAAGCGCTCTACTATCTGGTCAAGTATGGAGGTGTCCTGCTTGAGGAGTATCTTCGTGGCCGTGTTCGTCAGAACCGCCCTGCCGGCCCGGGAGACGAGGACGTCCTCCACGTCCTGGGTTATCATGATGAGCGCCAGGTTGAACTTCCTGCACGTCTTGACGAGACGGAGCACGTACTCGGCCTGCTCGCCTGCCGAAAGGACCGTCCAGGCCTCGTCGATGACGAGTATCTTCCTGGTCTTCGACTTCTTCATCTGGGTGTACACGTACTCGAGGAGCAGGAACATGATGGTGCCCTTGCCGATGTCGGGCGAGTCCTTGATGTCGAAGCTTATCATCCGGTTGGAGATGTTTATCCTCGTGTGCTGGTTCAGGAACCTCATCGGCCCGAAGACGTAGCTCTTGAGGCGGTTCACGATGGCCATCGCGGGGCCGTAGATTATCTCCTTCTGGGACTTCGTGAGCGGGAGCACCTCGTTGTACAGGTCCTCGAGGAGGGGCGGCTGGCGGCTCCAGGTCTTGGAGTCCTTGTTTATGCCCTTCTCCTCGTATGTGCGGTCTATGGTCTCGTCTAGTATCGCCCTCTGCGGCTCCGTGAGCTCCCCGAGGAGGCACCTGAAGAATGCGAGGAGGGATAGCTTCTTCTCGTCGAACGTCTGGTCCATCAGGTCGAACGGGTTGATGACGCTGTCCGAGTCCGGGGCTATCCTGATTATCTCGCCGTTGAAGGTCCTCACAAGGTCCGTGTACTCCGCCTGCGGGTCGATGATGTTGATGGAGACGCCCTCCATGAACTCCCTCATGAGTATCAGCTTTATCGAGTAGCTCTTCCCGCCGCCCGAGGTGCCGAGCACCAGTATGTTGGGGTTGGACAGCTGGAACGGGTCGATTATGATGGGGATGCTGTTGTATTCGTTGAACCCTATTAGGATGCCGGTCGCGTGCTGCTCAAGCGAAGTGATGGCGAACGGGAAGCAGGCGGCCGCGGCTGAGCTTGTGATGTTCCTCGTCACCTGCAGCTCGTCGACGCCGAGCGGCAGGACGCTCCGAAGGGCCTTGTACATCTGGTACGAGGGTATCTTCGGGATTATCATGATGCTGTTCATGGTGTCCCTTATCTGCTTGCTTATCCGCTCCATGTCCTCCTTGTTGAATGCCTTGGCATCTAGGTAGAGCGACATGTCGAACATCTTCTCCGTGCCTTCCTGGACGAGCTGCAGGAGCGCCATCGTGTCCTGGTGCTGCTGTATCAGGGCCTGCGGGACTATCTTGCCCTCCGTCTCGAGGGCATACAGGTCCGTCTTCTGCTTTTTTATCTCCGCCTCGAGGAGCTTGATGGTGGTGTCTATCTTGTAGGGGCTGATGTGTATGGCAAGGTCGAAGTCCAGGTTCATCTCTATGAGCCGGGTCAGCCAGCCCGGGTCCACGAGACGCGGATAGTTGATGGCGCATATCACCTGATGGAGCTTGTTTATCTCTATCACCGACGGCTTGATGTTGATGGTGGACGGCGAGGTCAGGTATTCTATGAGACGGTCCTCATACTCCGTATACGACTCTGCCTCGGTCTTCTCCTTCGCCTTCGACCCTCCGAACCCGAATGCCATCTTAGACTTCACCCGCCCCCTGGGGCTCATCCCCCCGGCCCCCCCTCATCTCCTTGACAGGCTTCGGCGCCTCCTTCCACATCTTCCGGTACATGGTTATGGGGCTTATGTAGCTGTCGTAGAGCTCGAAGCTGTCCGTGAAATATGACTTGTACAGGTTCAGGAGCTGCCGGTCGTTCATCCGCTCCGAGACTATCCCGGACAGCGACAGCCGGCCCATTATCTCGTTGCACTGGGTGTCGAGGTAGTCTATCGTCTCCTTCTCCGACCTCTTCTTCTGGCCGGGGACGACGACGTAGAAGTGCCTGTCGTTTATCTTGTTCACCTTTATGTAGCTCCTCATGTACTCCGAGAAGTGCTCGTAGTAGGCGAGCGCCACCTTGTCGTCGCGCTGCACTATCCGCCGTTTCAGGTGGCGGAGATAGTCCTCCAGGTCCAGGTTCACGCTGCGCATGACTATCTGCACCGGGAAGTTCAGGGAGTTCAGGAACTCCAGGAATCCGTAGATGACCGTGTCCTTGTCCTGCTCCGCCAGGACGCCGAAGTTGATGGGCTTCACCTTCACGACGCCCACGACCTTGTTGTCCTGGAAGTAGATGGATGCCGTGCGGATGGACTTGATGCCCATCAGCTTCCTCGCCGCGGGCGAAATCCAGGAGCTCTTCTTCGTGAGTCCGAGGAAGGTGATGTAGTTCGTCAGCCAGACGTCCAGGTTGAAGAATGCGAAACCTATCCCTATCACCGCCACTAGGAGCGCGACCACCACGTTGGTTGGCGGCGGAAGCTCCGGCGACTGGTATATGAACCATGCGACCATAAGGCATGCGCCGAGGTAGAGCGACTGCTTTATAGTCAGCGGGCCTACGAGCCGCTCCTCGTACCTGATGTTAGCGGGTATGGCGTATGGCATCGGTCGACCTCATGGGATAAATTAGTCTTGGGTGAATATATAACTCAGGGATTGTATTCTATCTCCTTGCCCAATTCCACCTGCTTCTTCATGTAGTCGCTGAAGAGCTTCTTTATCTTCCGCTCCTCCTCGACGGTGAAATTGTCGTATCCCCTAAGCTCCTCCTCCATGTCCTCCAGCCGCGCCTGTCCCTTGCGCACCGTCTCCGCCCACTTCTTGTCGGAGTATATCTCCTCGTTTATGTCGTCGAACTGGGTCTCGAAGCCCTTGAGGGTCTTCTCGTGAAGCCAGGAGAACGAAGCCTTCTTCGGCGCATAGTGGCCGACGATTGCGTTCTGGAATCGCATCATCAGGGAGTCCGACTGCCACCTCACGCCCCGCTTGTTCGACGGGCTCAGCCGGTCGTACTGCGTCAGGACGGTGTACGGCTTGATGCCGAGCATCCCGTCCCCTATCGGCCTCACCCAGCCGTATTCCCCGAGCTCTTCTAGGCGGATGCGGCTGAGGAGACGCTCCCTGAGGTAGTATCTGTCGGCCTCATTGTCCTCCAGGCGCCTCAGCTCGGCCGATTCCTGGGCTGAACCGCCACCGCCCGCGCGTCTGGCGCTCAGCTCCCGTATACGCTTCAGACGGCCGTCGGACGTTTCCTCCAGGCCGCGGAGGTCGCGTTCCATGGATTCGTTGATGGCGGACTCCACCCCCAACGTTATGCGCATCCTAGCCCTGGCGTCGGTCGTCATTTGGGCGCGTCTTCCGCGCCTTTCTTCCAGCCGGGAGTTCTGGTGGCGCAGGACGGCTTCCTTGAGCAGGGTCTCCGGGGATTCGGCCCTGAGGGGCTTTTCCTCGGACTTCTTCCCGGGAGCCGCGCCCGATGCCTGGGCGGGTTCCATCAGCTTCCGCTTGAGTATCCTGGACTTGGTCTGCAGGTCCTCCTCGACGGCGAGCTTCCTCCCCTCCCGCTCCTCCGCCTTATCGTCGAGCTTCCTCAGCTCCTGGTCGGTCTTCTCTATCTCCTCTTGGAGCCTGCGCCCGCCCTTGTCGTCTTTCATCGCTCGCGGTCCACGTTCCTGCGCTTCGCAGCCTCCTTCTTCTCAGCGGCTTTGCCGTCCGTTTCCGCCTGCCTTCTGCCGGCGTCCCTCTGCACCTGGTCGGCCTGCATCCCCTCCATCTTCTGCTTCTGTTCGATTTGCCGGCCGGTCAGCTCCCGCTCCTTGTCGGCCGCTATGCCTGCGAGCCTGGCCATCTCCTCATCCTCCGTAGGCTGCGCGCCCATGCCCCTTGAGCCTGCTGTCGGCGTCCTCGGCGTCCTGATTGACGGTATGCCCCCTGCCGAGCCCGTGCGCACCTCCACTTCCTCCCCCCGGGGCACGCTGATACCGGGCTTTCCTGTGGCCAGGGCCCTCATCGTCTCGGACGTTTTTTCCTTCTTAAGCTCGTCGTTTATCAGCGCCCCGAACGAGGATGCCGCATATGAATCCCCGGCTGCGTCGGCTCCCGAGCGGGTGCCGCCGTCATTGGCTGAACTCTGGTCAAGCTCCCCCTTCAGCTCCTCCGGGCTGAAGCCACTAGCTGCTCTATCCTCTGAGGACGGGCTGCCCGAGTAGGACTGATGCTGGCGCGGCTGGGAGCCGGTCTGGGTGCCGCTCAGGGTCCCGGAGTATGTGTCCTGTTGGCTGCCAGCAGACTCGTTGCCGGGCGCCCCCGTCGACTGTCCGGCGCCAGCATCACTGGCCGGGGCGTACGACAAAGCGCTTCTGAGCTGTGCCGTAGGTGTTGAGGACTCGAACATGCCGCCGCGGCCGGCTGCGGATTGGCCGCCGGACGGCGCGCTGTCGCCGCTTGCGGCGTAGTGTTGGCCCGGGGAGCCGATTGACGGGGCCTGGCCCGACGCGCCCTGTGGCTGGCGGAGAGTCGCGGTCCCGGGCGTGCTGCGGTCGGTCATCATGGTCCGGTAGCGCTCGTAAGACGACGCCCTGGCGTACTCCGCCTCGGCCTGGAGCACCGATCCGGAGCCTCCGCCCGCAAGGAGGTTGCCGATGCTCACCATCCACTGGTTGCCTGTGCCGAGGCCCACGGACGATACTGCGTCCCCGAACCAGCTCATGGCCTGCCCGACTATCATAGGCCCCATGATGAACCCCGATATGCCTGCGAGTATTATCATCCCGGTCAGGGAGTTGCTCAGGAACGTCAGCACGATCGAGCCGACAGTCCCCGAGAAGTTCCACATGCTTATGTTGTTGGCTACCTGCACCGTGAACGCCAGGAGCATGGCCTGCAGAACCGGGGCGAATATCCACTTGAGGGAGCCGTTTATCCATTTCTCGCCCTGGGGCTTGGTCACCTCGAACGTGTACAGGAACATTATCACCGGGAAGAAGACGCCGTAGAAATAGACCATCATGTTCCTGAACCAGAGCACGATGTTGCCGAGTATGAGGGTGCCGCAGGCGACGTACATGAATATCCACGACATCGTGAGGCCCGTGTTGTCGAGCGCCCACGTCATGTTGTTTATCTCATCCTGCCCGAGCGGGGGGAATATCTGCGCGTCGATGGGTACCGTCATGAGCCCAAGGTTCAGTTCGGTGGCGTATCCCGTGAGGAAGAAATTCACCAGCACCACGGAGGTCTCAAGGAGGGTCTGGTATATGACGGGGGAGAGGGCGACGAGGGCCATGCCGAATATGAGTTTCACCGCCATGCTCCTGGCCCTGGCCCGCCCGCGGGGCGTGCCGGCCTTCAGGAGGAAGAAGAGGGCCGTGAACAGCATCGCGACGATGTAGAAAGGCACGAGGAGGTGTATCCACTTGTTCATGAGCAGGTCTATGCCCGCAGGGGTGACGGCGCAGGTGGGGTCCCCCGGAATGCAGTAGAATGTGGGGTTGTTGGTCAATGCCTGGACCACGGAGCCCAGCGTGTGCTCGATGTACGTTTTCGCCATTATCTCCATGGGCGAGCGGAGGAGCTCTTTCATCCAGGACGTGCCCTGCCTTGCCCGGTCGCTCTGCGCCGAGACCAGTGCGAATGCTAGCGCCGAAACCAGGACGAGCGCGACAAATGCCTTAGCTTTCACCGCCCCTCCCCCGGGATGAAGGCCCTATCCTGGCGCCCCTCCGGGATTTGCCCGCATCCTCCGTTTTCAAGGACTCTATCTCCCTGAAAGCCTGCCTCTCAGCATCCTCGTACAGTGCGGTCGTGCGCTCATCGGAGTAACCGGCCTTCCGCATCCGCTCCGCCAGGGATACGCCATCGTCGTGTATCTTCACCCAGGAGGAGTATTCCTCCGATGCCAGATCGTACATCCTGACGGGTATCTTGAGGCCGCACTTGTCGCAGACGTAGGTCAACTCCCTGAGGCTGATTATATCCTTGCATTCGGGGCACTGGTTCTCCTTGAACACCAGGTCCCAGTCGACCGGAATCATCGGGTCCCTCGCGCCCTTCCCGTGCTTGTGTTCTACGATGAAGTAGTACAGGTCGTCCACTGCGTTTGCCTTCACCTCTTGGATGCACTCCTCCTTCATGTTCTTTATCACTTCCAGGTCCAGGTCGGTGTATTCAGCCATCAGGGCTTCCTCCGCGATTCCGAATGCATGCAGTTCATCTCAGTCTCCACCGTCTCCTCCGCCGTCTCCGCCGCCGTCTCCGCCGTCTCCAGGCCCTTGCCCGTCAGGGCCGGATGCAGGGCCCTCGCCATGGTGCCCGCCGCCAGCTCCCGGGGCGTCGTGGTCGTGAGGAGGCTCGTGATGGGGTATCTGGCCGCGCTTGCCCGCCTCCGCCTGAGGCCGCTTCTCCGGGGAGAGGTCACCCGCAACCGGGCCGTCCTGGGCCTTCTGTTGTTGCGGCCCGCTTTGGGCCCCGCTCATTTTCGCCTGCCTGGCCTTCCCCGCCTCGGCGGTCTTTTTGTAGATTGCGTCGCGTTCCCGTTTAACGTGGCCGGCCTGCTCCGCGAAGTACGCCTTCAGTTTCTCGTATGTTTTCGCCTGGCCGCTCGTGAGCCGGTCCTTTCCTTCCGAGTTCTGCCCCTTCAATGCCTCGTCGAACATGGCGGAGACATCGGCTCCATTATCCGTCTTCAGGCCCCTGAATTTGGCGATGGCTGAAGCCCTCGCGAAGTTTATCAGGTGCGGCCTGCCGAGGCGCTTGTACTTCCGTATTTCGCCGATGAGGCCGTCGCTGCCGTCCTGTTTTTCCCCGACGTAGAGCCTTATCAACGAGGGATTATCCTTTTCTGTGCCGTCCGGCATCGTCATCTTGTCGGGGACTATGCCGTCCGCTATGACCTCCTTCGAGGCCAATGTCATGTTGCGCTTCGTCATCCGGAACATGAGCAATCTGTGGGCCCAGCCCCTGCCCCCCGCGCCATAATTCTCCTTCGTCGCCTTCATGACCGCGTCGACATGCTTCTCCGCCGCGTTGTGGCCGGCCAGCTCGTGGAGGTTGAGGTGGCCGTCAGCCCGCTTCAGGAAATCAGCCAGCCCTTCATCCAGGTCTTTTTGTATAAGGCCGTCGCCGATGTCCTTGAAGACTGCCTGGTGGAATGCGCGATCTACGGCCGCTAGTTCCTCTTTTTTCTTGTCGTTAACCGCCTCTATCGCTTTCTTCCGGTCCGCTTTTGGCTTGGATTTGTCGCCTTCGATGGCCGCTATAGCCTTTGCCCTGTCGGCTTTGATGGCCTCTATCGACCTGTCCCTCCCTGCGACGTGGACGCCTATCCTCGCCCGGGCCTTATTCGCGATGTATGCCAGATTCACCTGAAGGTGGGCCCCGTCTTCGAACCTGACCAGCATAGGGTTCGGGTCGCTTGCCGTGTCGCCGCTGTCGTAGAAGCTTACGCTCGCAACCCTGACCCCGTGCTCGGCCGCGGTCTTCTGGACTGACGCCTTGATTGCCTGTATCCCACTATCGGTCAGGCCCGTCGATGACCCCCATCTGGTTCCAGCCAGGGTTATGTTCTTGGCAGCCGCTATGTACTCCTTGTGAATTTCGAACATGCCGTCGACGCCGGCCGCCTGCTCTGCGCTGATTCCGGCTACGCCGGCGCCAGAGAGGCGACTTGCCGCCTCAGCCCCGGCCTTCATCCTGTGGCCCTCAGCCCCCTTGTCTAAGTCTTTCTCGAACTCCTTGTTCTTGGAGTCCTTGAGCTTCCGCATCTCCTCCCGCAGTGCATCGTCGGTGAGGGTGCCGTAGTCCAGTTTCCGTCCGTTGATGAGCAGGATTTCCTCCATCTTCCCCCTCATCTCCCGGGTCATGGGCCCGTTAAGCTCCTCGTGGGTCGGCATCCCCTTCAGGGCGGACACCATGCCGTCGCGGCCTATGAGGGTCGGGGCCGACATGTCCGGGCGCCCCTTCTTGTCGGCCGTGGGGATGGTGTTGTAGCCGTAGTGCCTCCATATCTTATACCCGAATTGAACTCCGCCGTCAGCTCCCTGACGCATCTCGGTAGGGGCTACGAACTTCGTCTTGTCAAGCCAGTCCTGGACGACGAACCCTTCGACTCTCTCCCCGGCCTTTATTTTTTCAGCCACCGCCTTAGACTCTTCGGCTGTCGCCTCCCGCCCCTCGGGAGCATATATTTTCCCGGCCCACTCGCTGGTCCTGACGAAGAGTACGCGGTCGCCCATGTGGGTCTGCACCCCCTGCCCGACCAAGGTGGCATGTTCGCCGTCAGGGCCGAGGAGAACCCCCTCCTTCGGGTCGTATGCCACCTCAGCCACGGCATCCGCCTGGCCTTGGCCGGAGACGTACCGGCCGGTCTGGTCGGAGTAGTTGAATGTGAACCGCATCGGGTTCTTCAGTGCAAAACCGCTGGCCAGCGCCTTGTTCCTCGCCCAGTCGTCATGCCGCATCGACGAGGTCAGGTACTTCATGTCATACGGGCTCGCGTAGACGTTGCCGTCGGAGTCCCTGTGGAGGGGGAGGTTCACCGACTCGGCCTTCACGAGCGGCTCGCCCTTGTTGTCGTAAGTCTCCTGGTATATGAACTCCCTGTTGTGAGCGCCCTGCGCCATGGCGCCGTCGAGGCGCACATACCTCTGCCTAGTGAGCGCGCCATTCCTGTCGAATTCCAGAAGGCCTGTGTGGGCTTCAAGGAACCTCCGCTGCTCCATGGAATCCTCCACGCCCATCGCCTTCATGAGGCCCGCGGCCATGAAACGCGCCTTCTCCTGCCTTCCGGCCGCTCCCGACTTGTCCTTGGAGTTGTCGGCGAACTGGACCGCAGATAACGCCTGCGCAGACTTCGCGAGCTTATCGTACTCCTCCTTATCCTTCCCCTTGAGCTCGCCCTTCTCGTGCTTCTCCCAGAGCGTCGAGGCCGGCTGCATCAGGTGGTCCTTCTCGGTGACCCTGGACTTCCGGAGGTATGCGTCGTATAGGCTGTGTTCGGCAACCGCCGGGTTCGATTCCGCTGTCTGGTCGCGCTGCTTCTTCAGAAACTCAAGATGCTTGAGGTAGGAGACGTAGTCGGGGTTCTCGGGCAGCACGTCGGCGAACGGAGTCTTCCCGAAACCCATCCGGTCCATGGTCTTGACCACCCCGTCCTCCAGCCGGCCCATCTCGGAGAGAACCTTGCCGCGCTTCTGCCGGTACGTCTCATCCTCCTTTGAGTAGTCTACGCCCGCCTTCCGCTTCCCGACCTCGGTTTTATGGGTTTCATCCAGCTTGTCAAGGTCCTCCACCCGGTTCTTGTATGCTTTCCTGTAGACGCCCATCTGCTCAGCCCACTTGGTGCGCATGAAGACCTGCCTTAAGCCGATGCCCTTCATCGCGCCGCCGATGGCGAAGCCGTAGGGCTGCAATGCGGGAGGAAGCTGGACGGGCGTGAGCGTGTAGATGACCCGCCCCATCATCCTCACAGGCATGAACGGGCTGATGGGGACGGCGGAAACCAGAATCTTCCCGGCGCCGCGGCCGGCGAGCTTCACGCCTTCAAGGCGCCTGCCCTTCTGCCTGAACACCGCGGAGACGCCCTTCCTGACCTCGCCCATGCCCTTGAAAACGCTGTCAATCCGCTCCATCACCCTGAATGCCGGCAGCACTCCCCATTGCGACTCACTTGAGGTGACCATGGCCTGCCCGGCACGCTGGTCGTAATGGGTGGTCGACGTAGGCATCGGCTTCCCGTCCGCGCCAATCAGCTCAGACGCCGGCGCATTCAGCATGCCAGCGCCCTGGGAACGCGAACCTGGGGGGCCGTCGTCCTTCAGGTACTCCGGATTCACCCTCATACCCCGGCCGTCGCCTGCGGCGGCGTATGACCCGTCCTGAGGCCTGTTCCCGGCGGATAAGGGGGGCCGCTGCGACATCCCGGACTCCACGCCCTGATGGCCGCCGGACATGGGAGTCCCGTAAACCGCGCCTCTTGAGCGGTCATAGAAGTCCTTAGTGGCCGGCGACGAGTGGTCGCTGAATGCGGCCGCAAGATTGCCCATGAATCCCCTGCTGGCTGAACCCTTCGACGCCATGGAAGCCTCGGTCTTCGCGCTGCCGAAGAGGCCGGGCAGCATCCCCTGCCCGTCGATGACCGCGTCACGGTTCATGTAGGATATGTTCGTGGCTGCGGACACGAGGCTCTGGGACCCGCGCCCCATCATCAGCTCGCCGGCCGTGACGAGGCTGAGCTGCTTCCAACGCTCCGCCAGGGGGCCGCCTGCCGAGATGCCCATCATCCCGGACGCGGCCATTGCGCCGCCCACCCAGTGCATGAGCGAGGACATGACGAGCGGCACGGCGACCAACGCCACTACGCCGCCGAGGAATATGAACAATGCTATGACCTTGGCCAGGAGGGCTTCGGTGAACGGCGGCTCGGCCTGGCCGGCAGGGAGACTGCCGGCCGGGAGATTGACCTGGCCTTCGATGGCGGTTATCGCCCCCTCGTCCACCACGCCGTCTTCCTTCACGTCCTCGAGGCTCGTCGCTATGTTTTGGGCCACCCCCATGTCGCCGCCCCCGAGGAAGACGACGAGCGAGATGACAGTCACGGAGACCACAAGCGCCATCACCGGGCCCATTATGAGCCACATGAGCGTCTTCATGAGGAAGTCCCCGCCCACGCTCCGGGTGTACTCGAAGTAGTAGAGGAATATGGTGAAGGGGAATATGATGTAGAGCATGACTATCATGGAGTAGCGGATGTACACTATGAACACCACTATGAGGAGATACGCCACCACCCACCCGAGGAGGGTGAGGCCCACGCCGCTGAAAACGGCGAACACGATTATGCCTGCGAAAATCGCGACCATCGCGGTTATCGCCCCAGCCCCGGGCGGCCCGCCCGTGATTATGTTATATGTCGCGTCGAATATTGCCGAGGTTATGCTGTTTGGGCCGCTGATGAGGTCAAACAGCAGTATGTAGGCCGGTTTGGCTATCCCGACCAGGACGAGCGACATCAGGAGCCGGGTGAGCATCGTCTTCGCCCGGGAACGCTGGCCGGGGTCTATGGACGAGAACATCAGGTACCCTGCGACAACGATTATCTGCACGAAGAGGAGCGGCGTGATAATCGTAAGCACGATGCCGTAGAGATTGTTGTAGGCATCGCTGTCCCAGTCAGGGGTCGCTGTGAGCCCCGACTCGAGGAACCCCAGGAACAGTATCAATAGCTTGGTGAAGCCTTCGATTATGAGGTCCTTCAGTATCGCCCATAAACCCTTCACGACGACCGATATTACGGTGACCTTCCCGATACAGAACAGGGTGCCAAATGCCTTAATCTGCCCGTAAATGGGGATAAAATACGTCCAGGTGGATTCGCGCTTGACGCAGGAGCCGACTTGGTCCCACCAGCCGGCGCCCTCCTGCCCGCGCTCCCCCGGCTTGCCTGCGAGAACATAGGAGGCAGCGTATGAGAGTAGTATGGACACTACTACGACGGTCGCCAGCCTATGGCACAGACGGCTCCCAAGCATCAAAAGTTAATGGTAAAATGAGGAAAAAAAGCCGTTTTGTTGAGAAAATAAGAAAAAAGTAGGTTGTGCCGGACCGGGTCCGGCACAAAAAAGATTATCCGCTTATAGGACGGCGGCGACGTCGCACTCATCCTGTCCGAATACTAGCGCGACAATCCATACTGCCAAGAGCACGATAATCATGCCAATGACTGCATGGATGATGCCCTGCTTCGCAGACTTCCTTGCTCCAGGGTCCTCGGCTGAACCAGCCCACTTGATACCCTGCAGCACAATCACCACGATGCCGACCGCTGCTGTAATCATATACAGCATAAACGTTATGTTCTCCAGCACCGCGCAAATCGCGTCTACAGCGCTCTGAGCAACTGATGCCTGCGCTGCAACCAGTCCCGCCAAGAATAGCAGGACAAATCCACTAAAAAACAACTTCTTTTCCATCTTATTCTCACCTCATTAGACAGGGCTAAAGCCCCATCCCACCAATATATTGGGAAAAATGGGTTTATAAGCCAACAGGATGGGGGGCGCATTTAAATACCGGCTAGGACACTTAGTTTAACATGAAACTGGAGTTGCGCGACGACATAAGCCGCAAGGACTTGCTTACGTTCTTCATGTTATTGCTGTTCCTTGCCGTTTGGACGTGGTTCATCTTCTGGAGCGGGTTCATACTGAAGTAGCGCCTGCAAACGGTTATAAGCACGCGCTTTGAATAGTCCCTCTGTCAAGATGGCGTCTAACCTCCGGATAAGCGAGGATTCTCAGGCGTGGCTTTACCTCACACTGGCATACGCGGCAGTGATTAGCGCATTGTTTCTCCTTAGCGTGAACCCGGGCCTGGCGATAAACGACGAGGTAGGGTATCTCCTGATGACGGACAGCCTCTCGAAAGGCTCACTAAGCATCTGGAACGGCATCGACGAGCGATTTTCGCCTGAACTTGAATTGCACGCCACCGTCCTCGTCGGAGACCGCCTTTACGGCGTGCCGGCCCCCCTGTATCCGTTCTTCACCTTGCCGGGGTATCTTGCATTCGGCATAAAGGGGCTGTTCTACTTGAATGCCCTTTGCTTCGGAGGGAGCATAGTCCTCGTGTATCTGGCGGCGAGTGAGCTGAAGTCGACCCCGTTGGGGGCGGCTTACGCCGCCTTTTTCTATTCAGCTTTCACGTATATGGCAGTCTATGGGTTGGAACTGTGGCCGCACATGCTTTCCGTCTTTCTAGTACTGGCTGCATATTACCTGGGTTTATCAGGCAGGTCCATGCCTTTAGCCGGTTTTCTTGCCGGCGCCTCGGTCGGAATCAGATACTCTAACGCCCTGCTACTTGGCATACTGGCAGTCTACATACTGCGCAGGCTGGGCCTTCGGAAGCTAGGCCAGTACATGGGGGGCGGGATTTTGCCGCTCTTGGCCGTGCTCGTGATAAACGCCGGCATCTACGGCGGCATAGCCAAGACGGGCTATAACACCGGGCCGGTGGGGGCCGGCTTCGATCCATCTAACCTGACCCCGTACCTGTTCCTTATCCTCGCGGCCGGGACGGCAACGTACCTGCCTGCCGAGGGGGTATTCGGGGGCCGAAGAGCCGTGAAACTGGCTTTGGCTTCGGTGGCTGCCGTCTCGCTCTTGGCTTATCTTGGAGACGGGTCCTTCGCCGGCAGCCTGTGGAAGTCCGCAAGGATTGCGTACGCCGAGGTTTTTGACATGCAATCGCATCCTGCAGGGGACATTCTGCCTATGAAGAAAGGCATCCTGCAGGCTTCCCCGATACTTGCCCTCGCGTTTTTTGCGCCGGTCCTCTTGAGGGGGGTCGTGGGAGGGGGGGAGCTCGCCCTCCTTGGCGCCCCCGCAGCGGCCCTGATAGTCTTCCACACCGTTTTTTTGAGGATGCACGGCGGAGACACGTGGTTTATGCGGTATGTCCTGGAGGCCATGCCGTTTCTTGCGTTGCTCTGCGCCCTCTCGGTCCGCAGGCTTGTTAAGGATATGTTCTCGCTTGTCACGTACGCCCTCCTGTGTTCCATGATATTCCTCGCAGTGAGTCCTGTACAGGCCTTGGAAGGGCCTTACCCGGCGTTTTACCTCAGGTTGGTACCGGCCGCCATAGTCTGCCTCTTGGCGGTCGGCGCCGCCTTTAGCCTGCGCACCGGCGGGACGTCGCCCGCCCTCTTCATAGCGGTAGTGGCAGCCTTGGCGTTCGGTTTCACGGCGAACGTCTTCGACTGCGTGTCGACGTACAACCTCCGCGAGATGAACGCTGGCCTGACAGGGGAGCTCGATTTCGTGGAGGACGATTCTGCAGTCATGGCGTTCAAAAGGCTGGATATCATGCTGGTCGCGCCGTTGAAGACGTCCAGGACGCTGAGGCTGGTCGACACGACGAAGGACGCACAGGCCGACGCTCTGCGGCTGTTCGACGCTTACCGGGAGAGGGGGGTGAAGCTGTACGTTATCGAGGCCAACAATACGGCTTATGCGAGGTTCAACGAGACCGCACGCCCGGAATACGCGGGGACTGTCAGGGACGCCGGCCGTTTGAGGGTGCATGTGATAGACACTCCGGCCGGAGGTTAAATTATGACCGAGGATAAACCATGTGGCGCCAGGCTTCTCGCCATGGCATGCGTCGCCGGCGCCTCGATGATGAGTCTGGAGCTTTGCGCCCTGAGGATGCTCGCACCGAGCTTCGGCGGGGGAACGTACGTGTGGGGCGCCCTCATCGGAGTCGTCATGGCGGCGTTGTCGGGGGGCTACTACCTCGGCGGGAGGCTTGCGGACAAAAGCAGCGACGCTAAGCCGGCATGCCGCCTGATGGCGGTTGCGGGAGCCATGACGGCTATCCTGGCGGGCATAGGCAGGCCCGCCATCATGTCCATGACCTTTGCAGGCTTCTTCTGGGGGCCGATACTCGCGTCCTTGGTTCTCTTCGCCCCGCCCATCATGGCCTTGTCGATGGTCGCGCCGGCAGCCATAAGGTTCATTGTGAAGTCAACGCCCGAGGTCGGCAGCGTATCCGGAAGGGTATATGCCGTATCAACCGTGGGCAGCATAGCCGGCACCCTGGCGACGGCGTTCATCCTCCTGCCGGCGATAGGCACGAAGGCCACCGTATTGTGCAACGCCGTCGCGCTCTTCTTAACCGGGTACCTGAACTCCCCGGACAGGGATAACGCGCTGCTCGCGGTACTCCTTGCGGGGGGAGTGGTGCTCGCCTACACGGGCGACGCGCAGTTGGACCGGGCATACGGCAACGTCATCCACGCATCCGAGTCCGAGTACAACATCATCAGGGTCTATGACACACCGACCATGCGGAGGCTCGTCCTCAACGACGAAGGACTGACGCAGACGGTGATGCTGAAGGGCTCGACGCTCACCGGCAGGTACTACGACCTGTACACGGCGGGGCCCCTTATCAACGGCGGCGGGAGGGTCCTGTTCATCGGCCTGGCCGGCGGCACCGCAGTCAAACAGCTCCTCGAATTCCACGAAGTCGAAGTCGACGCAGTCGAGATAGACCCGAAGGTCGTGGAGGTCGCCGGGGACTACTTCGGCCTGGCGGAGCGCCCGGGCCTGAACGTCTTCGTCGACGACGGGAGGCAGTTCCTGAGGGGGGCGGGGACGTATGACCTGATATGCCAGGACACGTACTCCGGCGGCGGCTACCTGCCGGCTCACCTGTCGTCGCTAGAGTTCTTCGCCGAAGCCCGGGAGCACCTCAGCGAAAACGGCATATTCATGATCAACGTCGTAACGTACGGCGACGACACAGGGCTCGGATACGCCGTGGCGAACACCCTCAAGGGCGCATACCCGTCGGTGTTCACCGTCATGAGCGGCGGGAACATGATAGTGTTGGGCTTCAAGAGGAGGACGTCGGAGGCCGAGATACTGGAGCGCATAAGGTCGAACAGGAACCCGCTCCTTGGGAACGTGACGCTAGCGTATGAGACGACGCTCAGGGAGTACACGGCCTCCGGCGGGACCGTGTTCACGGACGACAGGAGCAACGTAGAGGAGCTGGCTTACGCCGCGAGGATGCGAGCAAGATAAGTGTGGCGGAAGCTAGGGGCGCTCGATGCACGTCCCGTTGACGCAGCCGAACTGGCACTTCTCGTATGGAACGGGCTCCTGCGTCAGCGGATTAGCTCCGAGGGGCCTCAGCGTATAAGTGCACCTTGCCTCGCTGGTGCCGGACTTATCGCAGGTGGGGATCGAGCGCTGGATGTAAACGTCCTTGTTCTGGCATATCCTCTTCTGTGTCTCATTCCCGCAGTCGCTGTTCGCCGAACAAACCGGGGCCGGCAGGGTGGTGGCGGTCGTAGTAGTGACGGACGTCGTGGTTACGGTGTCATCAGGGTCGCATAAGCCGTCCCCGTCCGAATCCCGGCAGCAGACGGACCCCACCCGGACCAGATGTTCCGGGCACCCAGACGTCGAGGTCATAGGGGCCAATGTCATGTGGGGCGGAGCCTCCGCCGGGACGTGATTGAACCAGACGTAGGCCAATGCCACCGCCAGGAACAGGGATAGTATGAGGATTCCGGCAAGTACCTTGGTGTCCACCCCAAGACGCATCCGCGGCGCCCGAGCCAACGAGGAACGAAGGCGCCGGTAGACGCCGAGGAAGACGACCGCGGCCGTGAGGAGGAACAGCACGCCGGTCAGAAGACCGCTGTTCTGCGCAGCCAACTCGTACAATTCCCCGAACAATCCGGAGGACGTGTCTGCGAGGGTCTTCGAGTAGATGAATCCTGCGAAAATCAGGATGAACGCGGCAATCAGGAGGGTGAATGCGCTCAACAGGAAGCTCTTGTTCTTCGTCTTCAACAGAAGCTGCAGTATCTCCAATACCACTATCAGAGTCAGGAGGAATCCGAACGCCACCAGCCACGAGTTCTCCGTGTTGTTGAGGTAATTCGTGAATCCCGCGAAAACGCCGAGGATTGTCAGAATCTGCCAGTTGGATATGATGAACGCCTCAAACGATACATGCTCCTGCCCGTCCGCCCCGGAGCCGGGGCTGACGCCCGAACCCCCCGTGCCCCTTGAGAAAACGCCCCTAGAGTCCATCTCCCCATACCAATATGGACCCATACTTAAAAACCATCGTATAACCACGAAATTAGCTGGTCTGAGGGGATTAACGCCACATTATAATCTTGTGGATGAGGGGGGCCATGTAGAATCCGGCTGAACGTATATATCCCAATCCACTGAATAGGAGGACGTGAAGATTAAACCGGCTTACACCCTGGCGGCGTGCATACTGGCCTTCCTGGCAATCGCACTCCTGGGCGGCTGCGTTAAGGGGCCGTCATACAGCGTCGACTACTCGGTGTCAGACCCCTATGAAATCAGCTCCGGCGTCATCGAGATGAAGGTGAACGCCACCGCCATGGTCCGGATAAACAACAGCGGGGCGGGAGAGCTCAGGTTCAGGGTCGACAAGGCCGTCTTGACAGGGATTCTGGAGGACGGCTCCAGTGTCGTCGTCGAGGGCAGAGGCGACGGGGGCACAGTCCCCCCGGACGGAACGTATGACATGGAGCTGGCTTTCGAAGGCGTCCCGGTGAGGTACGTCCTCAAGGACAATCCGCCGAGGTTCCACTCGATAATCTCGCACTACGACATCAACGTGACGACCACCGGCCAGCAAAGGATCATATTCTTCTGGTCGCCCGAGAAGACCAGCCAAACAGACATGAGGGTCCCGATGAACGACATGCCGGTCGGAGAATACCTGAGGGGGGTGAAGGACACTTTCAAAGTGGGGGGTATAGGAGGCACGTAGCTCAGAACGTAGGCTCATTTGCTATGTCGCAGGCCGTGATTGCCAGCACCTTGTCGCATGATGGGCAGACCCATACGTAATGTGGCAGCACAAGCCCCTTACTGCTGAGGAGGCCCGGACTTGCGCTCCGCCCGGCCAGGAAGACGTTGTTCGCTAAAAGCTCCTCCCCGCTGAATCCGGAACCGCAATGGGGGCACTTCATAAAAAAGACCGCTAAAGATTGTTGGTTGCTGCGGATAAAAATACGGCTAAACCGTCGAGCAATATCCCATGCCCGGGCCGTCGGCCGTTTTTAACCCAATAGGGTCCAGTATACCTTGCCATGCCCCAGAAGCGCAGAGCCCCGGACGAGGCGCCGGCTGACAGGCTGGAGCGGCCCATGGAGGTGAACGAGGACGCCCATCGGAAATGGCTGAGCGGCGGCCGGGACCTGGAGGCGATATCTCAGACGACCCCCGCCGGATACGAAGCCTACCTCGTCCGAGAGACTAGGCCGTTCACGGAGGCCGACGCCAGGATACTCAACGCCCTGCACTACAGGTCCGGCGGCACACAATTTGCTCCCAGGACAGACTGGGGGCAGTACAGGACCGAGTCCGCAAACCTGAGGGCTGACCCCACAGACGACATGATGGGCGACATAATACGGAAATTCCCGGCAACAACGCCGGAGGCGGCGGCGGCCCACCTGGAGGAGAGCCTGGGCATCCTCAACTACCCCGGCCCCGGGGGAGTCGGAGAGGACGTGGCCCGGTTCATGCACTCCATGATACTGGGAAGCCACGCCTTCAAGGACCGCAACAAGAGGACGGCCGCCTCCATAGCCAACGCGCACCTAAGAAGGCAAGGGATAGCGCCCATGGACTTGGCCGAGGGAAGCCCAGCATACGACCGGTTCAAACAGGCCATAGAGGCCAAAGACACGGCGAGATACGGCGACCAGGCCGCCAACGACGCAGCGAGGCTCGAAGGCCTGCGCAGACTCGTAGAGACCCACATAGCCATGGCTAAATCCGGCTGACCGCATATCACCGTCGGAAACTGCACAATGGAGTTTGTCCGCTCAAACGACGGAGTAGGCGGAACCAATACGAGAAATTCTACGACACGGACGGAAATCCCATAGGCTCGTGCCGGGACTACTCCGGGCCGGATTATTCCCAGATGATAAAAACGCCGGCAGAGACAACGCCGAGAGCCCAGTAAGCCGCTGGACATCCCGTTTCCGCGGGTTTTAATGTAGCGGGTGAATAGGTTACCGATGGCGGACTCCGGCTTTGGAGCGACGGTCCTGAAGTACTTCAAGCTGGAGGACAGCCTTGAGAAGAGCAGGTCTAGCGGGGAGGTCACAGAGGAGAATTATCTCGCGTTCAAGGGCAGGCTGGACGGCATGCTTGCGAAGATACGGGAGGAGAACATTGCACCCCTGAAAAAGAAGCTGTCCGAACAGGACCCTTTGGCGTCCATGGATGCCGGATCAGACGGCCGAAAGCTGGAAGAATTGGTGCGGAGGCTGGAGTCGATGAGCATCGATGACTACCGGGGCCTCTTGGCGAGGAAATACTGTCAAGGCGCCCCGGCTAGGACGCCCGCATCCAAAGCCAGCGTCTTCAGCGAGGCGTTCGAGGCGTACAAGCGGAACATCGTCGCATTCATCCTCGGCATACTGGTCTTCGGCTTCGGCTCCATACTCGTAGTGACCATGCCACCCCTCCTCTTCGGCCTGTACTACATGGGCTTGAAGGCGGGACGGGGGGAGAAAGTCGGGGTGAAAGACATCTTCAAGGGCTTCGACTACTTCGCCGCAAGCTGGGTGCTGTTGCTCGCGCAGGCAGCCGCAGTGTTTGTGGGCTTCATCCTCCTGGTTATCCCGGGACTCTGGCTGATAGTGGTCACCCAGTACGCCATACCCCTGGCATTGGTCGAAAACCAGGGCGGGATCAGCGCACTCAAGAGGAGCGTCGGCATCGGAAAACGGAACTTCCTCTTCACTGCGAAGCTCTTCATGGTCGTGTTGATAGTCGAGGTCGCCGGCATGCTCATCCCCTACATAGGCGGGCTCCTGGCGATGCCCTACGCCATCATCTGTACGTCAATCACGGCGAACAGGCTGGCGAGAACGTAAGCCGGCCAGGGTGGCCGTATTTATCCGCAGCCTACTGGGTAGGTATTATGTCGACCGCAACCAAATCCAATAAGGAGTCGCAGCCAGGCCTGGGTGCGGCTCCGGGAATCCTGACATTGGAGGAGGAGACCAGGGAAAGGTTCAGACAGTTGAAGGAGGCCCTAGGGGGGGATAACGACATCCTTAAGGTGAAGGCCTTGACCGCGCTCGGCTACCTCGCCAGAAACACGTATTTCAGGCCTTTGTGGGACGAGAGCATCCGGGAGATGGGGGATGCGCTCACGGGAGCAAAGGGCTCGACCGCCGTCAGGGAGGCGGCCGCGCGGGCGATGGGCGTATCCAGGATACCCGAGGCGCTCTCCCACCTGGAGGTTGTGCTGAGGGCTTCGGAGGCGGAGAAGGCCTCCAAGTACCCGACATCGGTGAGAGTGGAGGCGGTCAAAGCCGCCTGGGAAATCGGGAGGGGGCAGATTCCAAGGGAAGGCGACGGCGGCGAATCGAAGAGTGTTAAGGCGAGGGCGCAAGACCTGGTAACATACGCCGCGGAACACGACAGATACACCGCGAAAACAATAGCCCGGGAACTGATAGGCCAAGCGGAGTGACCTGCATCCGGTTAAAGCACGAGAGAGAATGGCGCTCAGGCAGCATCGAGTTTCCAATGGTTTACCGCTTTTATTAACCCGGTAGTACAAGAGTAAACGATGGGGCGGTTCAGCGTCTGTGCGGCTGTTTTGATGGCTGCCTTGATGTCGGGCACCGCCATGTCCTACTCCACGTCGATTATTACCCGGGTGTGCAGCTCGACCGGCAGCGCCTTGGAGTACAGCGTCTGGGGCTATGCCACGGATGCGTATGGAAGACATTATGACTCGTGCGTGAACTCCACGCACGTGAGGAAGTGGTCCTGCGAAAACGGGTTCGCCGCATCGAAAGTCCGCAAGTGCCCGCTTGGATGCCTGGCGGGCGAATGCACGCTGGAGACCGCTAACAATTGGGCGCGCGGATACGAATGCACAGCCACAGACCAGTACAGGAACACCCAGACACGGGGGACGGTGGACGGCAACATGGACAAGTGCGTAAACTCCGCCTTGCTCAAAAAATGGTACTGCTGGCGCAACCAAGCCAGATACGCGATGGTCAACTGCCCCTACGGGTGCGTTAACGGCGCATGCAGGCCGTCCGGGGAGAAAAACGGCTACGACAAATACCAGTATTTAAGTGTATCCTCCTAGCTTCAGCCGGGTTTATTTTGTATCAACTCCTACTAGGGGAATAACTCCCTTCGGGAACACCTTTCGGAGTGCAGTTCCTCAGAGCACATACTTCCCCACAGTCATCGGATGAATAACCCTTCCGATACCCCCAATCCCAAGGTTCTTCCCCAATGCCCCAACATTAAGGCCTTGTTTACCGGCCTATTTCCACAGCCAGCCAAAGAGGCCTTTGCTATTTTTTTCCTGTTGGGCCATCAGCCGGAGGCGCTCTTGCTCCTGCTGCATTATCCGTATCTGCTCCTGCACCATGGCCTTCACATCCTCGTCTAAGCCGCCCTCCAGCATCAATTGGTTCAACTGCTGTATCCTCGCCTGGTTGCGGGTAACCTGACCCAATATCTCGTCTGCGGATTCTTCATCCCCTCCAAAGAAGAATCTGGACACGCCTGCGCGAGTTTGCACCTTCTCCTCGGACCTGAGCGTTGATTGTATGGAGTTGTCGAATTCCCGGGCAATCTGTGAAACCTGCTTGCCTATGCCGCCGGTCAAGTTTTCTAGCGCCAATAAGGAATGAACTGCTAGCCTGACCTGATTCTGGTTCTGGAACACCTTCTGCTTGTCCCGGTTGTTGTTCATCCCAGCTACTTCCCGGTCCAGTTGTTGCTTCTTCTCCCGTACCGTCTGCTTCACCTGCGCCATCTGCTCAGACTTGGATTGGCCCTGACCACTCTGTTGCTTGACGGCCAGATTCTGGCCTTCGCCGGCGTTCTGAGTCTCCTGCTGGACCATGCTGGACTGGCCTGCCCCCTGACCCGCGCCAGCATTGCCTTGACCGGAGCCTTGACTTGCGCCCTGGCCTTTTCCTTCACCAGTCTGCTGCTGGGCGGCCAGATTCTGGCCTTCGCCGGCGTTCTGAGTCTCCTGCTGGACCATGCTGCCCTGGCCTGAGCCCTGCCCAGCGCCGGCAGCAGTCTGCTGCTGGACTGTCAGGTTCTGGCTTTCGCCCTCGTTCTGAGTCTCCTCTTGAATCAAAATCCCTTGACCTGTTCCCTGACCCTCAATGGGGCCGATGGCACATGCGACGGACGCAAGACAAAACAACAGAGCAACTGTGGCAATAAGTTTCATAAAAACACCTCATTAATAGTATGGGGCCACATGCTTAAAAAAAAAACCCCGCATTTGAACACGTAATCCGACAGGGAATTACTCTACAGCACATTCGCCGGTTTTCTTGAAAAGGTTTTTAGTCATGCACACTATCCAATCAAAGTGCAACACAAGATGTACGAGCGAGAGGCCTATCATCAATAGGCCGACGTATGTGTGCACAAGGCCATATGTGCTTTTGGTTATGCCCATAAACTCCTGGTAGCCTCCCTGGCGGACCCCTGAAGGCAGGAAAAGGAATATGATTACGCTTGTCGCAGCAGTAATGAAGAAACTCAACCCAAGTAGGGCGTCTATAAGGTAGTTGATTCTCGCATTTGCCATAATATCCATTAGGGTTAAGGTAAATAAGCCCTTATGCATATCTCCCAGCGTTCAAAAGGTGCGCACCAGCCTAGACGCAACGAGCACATTCAACGACTAGGTCGACTAGGATTTTGAACATTGGTCTTCATGTCCTAAAATCCATGTGTTTATACGCTGTCAAGGGCATACCTAGCTGGGGGGAGAGATGAAAAGCATTAGGGGCATAGAGTTACGACAAAGCGGCGAAGAGGTTGAGGTTGAAACTTACGACCTCACAGGTAAAGTCCACACGCTAATCACTGACTTCTTCCATGTAGTAACCAAGGACGAGGAGGAATCATGCGATGAGATGGGGACGGACACACCCCCCCCCCACGCATAAATGCCATCAGATTATGGTTCGATGAGAGTTCGTTCCACATGCTCGTGAAAGAACTGGATGAGATAAAGGAATAATTTTTGCAGTGTGGGATAAGGACGAGATGAACGCCCTCCAGCGAGTCTCTTGTCCGGAGAATACATTGTCTTGGAGGATGGTCTTTAGTTTACTGGGTCGGTTACGCTGCCTGCGTTCTTTGACTCCCAGGCTACTGTGCAGCTTTAGGAATTGTTTGACGGTGTCGCGGTTGCCTGGTGTTATCGCGGGGTCCTGGAAGAAGCTAGTCTTAAAGTCTGTGAAGCCTGTCTTGTTCGGGTATATCGCCTGCTCCATCGGGTATGTAGAGCGACAACCCTCTATATAATCTTTGCTCTTTTTCTTAACCTTAATGGGTCTTGCTCCCGTCGGGATTTGAACCCGAGTCACCGGATCGAAAGTCCGGAATGATAGGCCGGTCTACACTACGGGAGCGTATTATATGCTACCAGCTCCCCGGCTGGAGCGCCCGATGCATAAGCATCTGGGGCGTCTACGCCAGGGGAGCTTTTTATGTCCTAGAGCGTTTGTTGGGCGTCTAGGGTTGATAATAAGGGGTTACTGTATTAAAAGAATGGTTCGGCGGGGTATTGGAGGATAGGGTTCCTCGTACCCCGTCGTTTATCCTTTATTTTGTCAGCTCGATTTCGATGTGCACGCCGTCGGGGACCTGTATGCGCATTATCTGCCTCAGGCTCCTTTCGTTTGCGTTGAGGTCGATGATGCGCTTGTGTATGCGCATGTCCCACCGGTCCCATGTCTCCGTGCCGTCGCCGCTTGTGGCCTTACGGCATGTCACCCTCATCTTCTTGGTCGGCATCGGTATGGGGCCGCTGAATTTGGTCCCGGTCTTCTGGGCGACCTCGACTATCTGGCCGCATACGTCGTCCAGTATCCTGTTTTCCTTTCCTATGAGGATGATTCGTGCTTTCTCCATCTTATAGCCTTCAAAAAAGGGTGTTTGGAAGGGATGTTGTTCACATCGCCTTCTTCTTCACCTCTATGACCATTCCTGCAGCCACTGTCTGGCCCATGTCGCGGATTGCGAATCGGCCCAGGGGCGGGAATTCCTTGGCTGCTTCGACGACGGTCGGCCTTGTGGGCCTGATTCTTACGACCGCGACGTCGCCTGCCTTCAGGAATTCGGGCTTCTCCTGTTTGACTTGGCCTGTCTTCGGGTCCAGGGTCTTAATGAGTTCTATGAACTCCATTGCGACCTGGGCGGTGTGTATGTGGAAGACCGGCGTGTAGCCCACGGTTATCGCGCTCGGGTGCTGGAGGACGACGATGTTCGCCGTGAACTCCTCCGCCACCGTCGGCGGGTTCGAGACTAGTCCGACCACGTCTCCGCGTTTGACGTCGTTCTTGCCTATTCCGCGGACGTTGAATCCGATGTTGTCTCCGGGCTCTGCCTTCGGCAGCTGCTCGTGGTGCATCTCGACGGTCTTCACTTCGCCGGTGACGTTCGCCGGCATGAAGATTATCTTGTCGTTCGGCTTCATGACGCCCGTCTCCACGCGGCCTACGGGGACTGTCCCGACGCCGGTGATGGTGTAGACGTCCTGTACCGGCAGCCTCAGGGGCTTGTCGGTCTGCTTGGCCGGGGCCTCTAGGTTGTCGAGTTCCGTCAGGAGCGGGTTGCCCTTGTAGTAGGGGGTGTTCGCGCTCTTGGTCTTCAGGTTGTCCCCCTGGTATGCGGAGGTCGGTATGAAGGGTATCTTGCTGACGTCGTATCCGATGCTCTTCAGCAGGCTTTTGACGTCGTCAACGCATTTGTTGTATTTTGCCTCCTCGTATTTGACGGCGTCCATCTTGTTGACGGCGATTATCATCTGCTTCAGGCCGAGGGTCTTGGACAGGAATGCGTGCTCCTTCGTCTGCGGCTGCACGCCGTTCTGCACGTCGACGACCAGGACGGCCGCGTCTGCCTGGGAGGCGCCGGTTATCATGTTCTTCACGAAGTCCCTGTGGCCTGGGGCGTCGATGATGGTGAAGTACTTCTTCTGAGTCTGGAATTTCTTGTGCGCGATGTCGATTGTGACTCCGCGTTCGCGCTCCTCTTTCAAGGAGTCCATGACCCAGGCGTACTCGAACGTCGCCTTGCCGGACTTCGCAGCCTCTTCCTTGAGGTTCTTCATCTGCTGCTCTGTGACCTCGCCGAGCTCGTACATGAGCCTGCCGACGAGCGTCGACTTCCCGTGGTCCACGTGCCCTATGAACACAAGGTTCATGTGCGGTTTGTCAGCCATTTTTCCCTATCCTCCATTTGTTAAATTTAGCTTTACTTATTGTTGTGTTCCTTATATATACGTCAGTTGGCGTAGTCCTCCGCCTTCGGGAGCTCCTTCTTGAGGCCCTTGCGGTCGCGTATCTGTGAGACTATCTTGGTCTGCAGCTCGGTCGGCAGCCTGGCGTATCCGGCGTTCTCTGTGCTCCAGAGCGCGTGGCCTTCCGTGGCGCTTCTGATGTCGCCTGCGAAGCCGAATGACTCTCCGACCGGGACTTTCGCCTCGATTGTCATGAGCTCGTCCTTCGCTGTCATGTTGGTCACGACGCCGCGCCTGCGCTGCATCTCGCGGGTGACGGAGCCCATGTACTGCTGGGGGACGTCGACCCACACGTTCTGCATGGGCTCCAGGAGGCCGGGCCTGCTCCTTAGTATGCATATGTACATGGGGTTTTTGACTGCGGGCAGTATCTGCGCGGGCCCCCTGTGTATGGCGTCCTCGTGTAGCGACAAGTCCTCGAGGAGGACCTTGACTTTCGTCATCGGCTCCTTCGCGAGGGCGCCGTTGTCCATGACGTTCTCGAATCCGTCTAGGAGGAGCTCCATGACCTCGTCGAGGTGCTGGACGCCCTTCGTCATGTCTATCATCATGTTGCCGTGGTAGACGTCTATGACGCGCTTGGCCTCCTCCTTTTCCATGCCGTAGCCGTAGAGGGTCTGCCATATGTCCTTGCTCCGGTCCTTGCGGCGTCCCTCCTCGATGTTGCCGGCCCTTATGGCCTCGAACGTCTCGTCTTCGAGGGGTTCGACGCGCATGAGGAACTTGTTGTGCTTGTTCGGCGATTTCCCTTCGACCGGGCCGAACTGCCCGTCTATGGTCTCCCGGTACACGACTATGGGCTGGGAGACGACCATCTCGAGGCCGCTCGCCTTTATCCTGTTGGTTATGACTTCGAGGTGGAGTTCGCCCATCCCGGAGAGGAGGTGTTCGCCGGTCTCCTCGTTGAGGGCTGCCCTCAGCGTCGGGTCCTCCTTCGCGGCCTGGCGGAGGACTTCGATTACACGGGGGAGGTCCTTCATGTGCTTGGCCTCGACCGCGACTGTGACGACCGGCTCGCTGTGGTGCTGTATCGCCTCGAAGGGTGCTATGTCCTCCTCGGACACTGTCTCGCCGGTGTACGCGTGCTTGAGGCCGGTGAGCGCGACTATGTTGCCTGCGGGTATGGCCTCCACGTTCTGCCTTGACGCGCCCATGTAGAGGCCGACGTGGGTGACCCTCTCGCGCATCTTGCCGTTGACGAGGTATAGGTCCTGGCCTTCCCTGACGGTGCCGGAGAATATCCGGCCGGTGGCGACTTCGCCCTCCCGCTTGTCGAACGTCTGTATGTTCGTTATCATGATGGCGACCTTCCCCTTGGAGTCGCATGCCATCATGCTCTTTCCGATTTCGCTTTCGAGGTCGCCCTTCCATATCTGCGGTATCCTTATCTTCTGCGCCTGGACGGGGCTCGGCAGATGCCGTACGGCCATGTCCAGGATGATTGTGTGGACGGGCGCCCTCTTCGAGAGCTCCTTCTGGTTGCCGTCGTTGCAGTATTTTATGATGTCGGCGAATCCTATCCCCGTCTTCTTCATGTAGGGGACGTTTATCGCCCACTTGTGGAAGCCGCTTCCGAACGCGACCGAGCCGCCGTTGACGTCCACGCGCCAGTCTATGCCTTCAGGCTGCTTCATCTGCACTATCTTGTTGATTTCCGCTATGATCTTCAGGAGCCTCTTCTGCAGCTCCTCGGGTGTGAGTTTCAGCTCGTTTATGAGGCGGTCCACCTTGTTGACGAGGACGACCGGCCTGCACCGCTCCTTGAGGGCCTGGCTGAGGACCGTCTTGGTCTGCGGCATGACGCCTTCGACCGCGCACACGACGACCACGACGCCGTCGACGGCCCGCATGGCTCGCGTCACGTCCCCGCCGAAGTCGACGTGCCCGGGGGTGTCTATCATGTTGATGAGGAACTGTTTGCCGTCGTATTCGTGGGTCATCGAGACGTTCGCCGCGTTGATGGTGATTCCCCTCTGCTGCTCGTCCTCGTGGAAGTCCATGGCCAGCTGCTTGCCGGCGTTGTCCATCGATATGAGCCCCGCGTTGGCGAGGAGGCTGTCGGAGAGCGTAGTCTTCCCGTGGTCGATGTGGGCGACTATGCCCATGTTCCTAACCCTGTCCAAGTCGCTGACGACGTGCATTACCTTTTCCGCTACCTGCTCTTGACGGCCCATTTTCTACCTCATCTGGCTGATTGCGCAATCCGCTCTGTCTCCTCTTTCCTCTGGATCGCGTACGATTTGTTCTCAGAATTAGACGCCCACACTATCTCGTCGGCGAGGCACTCCGCTATCGCCTTGTTCTTGTTGAACGCCGTCGCGAAAGCGCCGAGCGACAGGTACTTCAGGGCGAAGTCGACCCGCCTCTGCGTCGAAACGTCAACGGACTGGTGGTACCTTATGCCGCCGTATATGATCGTGGTCGTCTCCTCGCGCGGTCCCGCGTTCTGTATCGCGTCTATGAAGACCTGGAGGGGGTTCTTCTTGGTCCTCGCCTCCACCAGCTCGAACGCATTCTCGACTATCTTGAGGGCGTTCATCTTCTTGCCGGTGTTGCCGCCGCCCCGGATGTAACGGCCGGCCACCTTCCTCGTGCCCTGGCCGGAGCGCATCAGCTTGTTGACTAGCCGCTCCACGACGTTCATCTTGCTCTTCGAGAACTGTTTGCCTATGTACCTGCCGGACGTGTGCGGCATGTACACCGGGTTCAGGCAGATGTACCTTGCCATCCCCTGGTCTTTGAGCGTCACGTTATAGTCCCATCTCCCGAAAAGCTTTATCTCTGCCATTTTAGCTCAGTTTCTTGAATCCTATGCTCTGGGCGACCTCCCTGAAGCACCGTCTGCATATCTCAAGGCCGTATTTGTGTATCATGCCCTTGTTCGTGCCGCACACGCTACAGCTGATGTTCTTCGCCCAGGCCTTCTTGTTCTTGCCGGATTCAGTCTTCTTCTTCAATTTTAACACCAAACTTTGTTTTCATGAACTCTACGGCCTCCTCCCTCTGCACTCTCGCGTAGGAGGGGACCTTAGACGGCTTCCGGGCGCGGCGCTGGATGCTGTATCCGGGCTTTCCCAGGTTTATGTTCACGTTCATTCCGAAGACGCCTATCTCGGGGTCGTATTTCAGCCCCTGTATGTCGATGTACTCCGGTATGCCGAAGGAGACGTTGCCGTTCCTGTCGAAGTTCCCGGGCTTGAGCGCGTTGTTCTTGGCGTAGAGCGTCCGCTTGATTATCTCCTCCGCCGCTTTCCCGCGGAGTGTGACCTTGCATCCGATGGGCTCGCCCTTCTTCAGGTCCCATGTGGGAATCTTGTGCCTGGAGACCGTCCTGACCGGCTTCTTCGAGGTGAGCTTGGCGACCAGCTTCTCGGCCTTCCCGAGCCGCTCCCCTGACTCGCCAACGCCTATGTTGACGGTGACCTTCTCAATCCGGGGATTCTCCATCGCGTTTGCCATCATACCTCAACCACCGGCTTGGCTTTGCCGGTAACGAAAACGTAGTCGGTGAGTGTCTGCGCGTCGCCTACCGTCGTGAGCGACTTGTTTGCGGCCGAGCCCGCGACTATCTCCTTTATCTCCCCGCTTGCGCCGCGGTGCCTTCCCTTCACGACGATTGCCGAGCTCCCGGTTGCGAACGGCACGACTTCGGCCACCTTGCGCTCCGGTATCTCGAACACGAGGGTGTCGTTGACCGCGTACTTCTTCTCGGTGTTGAACGCGTATCCGTCGTGGACCGTCACCTGCATGACGCCCTTCGGCAGGAGCCTCTTGGCCTTGACCTTGCACGGCTTCAGCTTCGCGTCCTTGTGGGATATCTCGCTGATTATCAGGCCGTTCTTCCTCGGGACTATCCGCCAGTCCTTCTTCAGGGATGGTATGGACACCACGTCCATGAGGCCTACGCCGTGGTTGAGGGCCCTGCATTTGCCGCCGTCCACGTTGACCATCCCCCCGACGATTATCTTCCTCGCCTCGCGGGTGTTGTCCGCGAAGCCGAGCGCCTTTATGACGTCGACGAGCGGCATGGACTCCTTCTTCCTGTGCGGACCCCTCGGTGTGGCGGTCCACTTGACCCCCTTGACTCCGCCGGCCGCTATCCTCTTGGTGTGCATTATTTGGCCTCCGTTTTCCTCATGAGCTTGTCCTTCCGCTCCTTGTCCTCCTCGTATATTTCGGTTATGACGACGTTCGACGGGTGTATCGGCCTCTCGACTATCTTGCCGTCGGCCTTCTTGGCTGTGACGCCCTGGACGTATATCTTGGACGCCTTCCGGTCCACCCTCATGACCTCGCCGCTGTGGCCTGTCATGTTGCCGCGCATCAGCTTGACTTTGTCGCCCTTCCTGACCTGGAGGCTGTTCCGCTTGTATTTCTCCTTGAGGTCCTTTGCCAGGGCTGCTGAGACAAGGTCGCCCCTCGCATGGAGCGGAGCCTCGTAGAGCCACTTCCTCTGCCTCCTCGGCTGCTGTGACGTTGGCCTTTTCATTTTACACTACGATGCTTGATATCGAGCCTATCTTCTGCCATCTCTCGGTCGCCTCCCTGGCGACGGGGCCCTTTATTTCGGTGCCCTTCGGCATGCCTTCCTCGCTGACGAGTATCGCGGCGTTGTCGTCGAACGCTATCCTCGTGCCGCTTGCGCGCCGGTAAGGCATCCTCTGGCGTATTATCACCGCGTAGACGACCTGCTTTCGGATGTCGGGCCTGCCCTTCTTGACTGAGGCGACTACCATGTCGCCGACTCCGGCGACCGGCATCCTGTTGCGTATGCCCTTGTATCCCTTGACAGCGATTATCTCAATCTCCTTGGCGCCGGTGTTGTCGGCGCATATGAGCCGCCCGTTGGTTGTCACCGCCTTGGTGACGTTGGCCGCGACCGCCCTGCCGAGCGGCAGGTTCTTGGGTATTCCGCCCAGGGGCTTAGCCATCGGATGTCACCTTCTTGGCCGGCTTCTTCGCATGCTTCTTAGCCGGCTTCTTGGCTTCGGCCTTATGGGCTTCCGCCGGCGCCTTGTCCTCTGGCTTCGCCTGGTCTGGCTTGCCGAGCTTCTCTATTACGACGAAACTGACGGTCTTGGCGAGCTTGCGGCACTCCATTATCCGCACTAGGTCGCCTGCCTTGACGCCCATGCAAGGGGGGTTGTGGGCCGGTATCCTGGACCTGCTCCTCTTGTAACGGTCGTACTTCTTGACCTTTATCATCAGGTCCCTTTGGACGATGACCGTCCCCTGCATCTTGTCTGAGACTACCCGCCCGTCCATCACTGTCCCCCTCGCCGAGAGGGTTCCGTGCACCGGGCAGTTCCTGTCCTTGCATTCCATGTTCAAAACCTTATCCTATGCTTTTTCTTGACGCGGTCTTCCGGCCTGGAGGCGATTAGCCTGCCTTCGACCGATACGGCCGCGCCTGATGGCAGCCTGAGTTCCAGCACGCTGGATTCCTTGACTACCGTTTCGACCCCCTTGGGGGTCTTTATCTTGATCGTCTTCTCGGTCTCGTCGTCCACGACGCCTTCGACCGTCTTGCCCCCGTGGGACGCCTTGACCGGCAGGCCGGTCAATTCGTGCCGGAGTATGTTGTAGGGGGTTATCATCCTTTGCCTAGAATGGCTCTGGACTTGATATCAGGCGACGTCTATCATGTCGTCGGAGAAGCCCATGCCTGCCAGGACTTCCTTGACGCGTTTGACGTGGTTGCCTTGGAGTTCGATGACGTTGTTCTTTGATGTGCCGCCGCACGCCATCTTCGTCTTGAGGTCTTTGGCGACCTTGTCGACGTCGACGTTGTCGAAGCCCTCTATCACGGTCACGTATTTGCCGTAGCGCCTCTTGTCCCCGCGGACCTTGATTTTCTGGCCGACACGGGTCATCTCATCGCAGACGCAGAGTTCCTTCGGCAGACCGCACTTGGGGCAATTCATTTCCTACCTTTTACCTCCCCGCCACCCTTGCCGGCCTTCTTCTGGGCCTTGATGGTCTTGATGCGCGCGATTGTGCGCCTTATCTCCCTGGCCTTGCCGACTTCTTCGGGAATCCCTCCGGATGCGAGGACGCCTCGTATCTTCATGAGCTCCTTCCTCAGCTGGGTCAGTCGTTCATCCATCTCAGAGTCGTTCATGCCCTGTATTTCACTTGAACGGATTATCGCCATTTTTGGGATAGTATATACTAATTTGGTGTATTTAAGCGCTTTCTTGTTTCCCTGTCTCCTCGGGGGCGGCGGGTGCTTCCGCTGGCTCCTCTGGAGCCGTCTCAGCCGCCTTCGGCTTCCTCTTCCTCGTCGCCTTCTTTTTCTTCTCCTGCGGCTTCTCAGGCTCCGGGACGCCCAGTATGACGCTTATCTGGTCCGGGAACTTCGTCGCCGGCGGGACGATTTTGACTGTGACTCCGATGACGCCTGCCTTCAGGGCGGCCTGCGTGGAGCCGATTCTCACGAGCTTGGCGCTCTCGCCGGTGTTTCTCATGTATCCTTCCGAGTACTTCTCCGTCCTGGACCGTCCGCCCTTGCCGACTATCTTCCCGGAGAGTATGACCTCGACGCCCAACGCCCCTGAGCCCATGACGGCCCTGACGGCCTTGTAGGCTATCCTTCTCCTGTTCATGTTCCGCTCGAGGGCGGCCGCGACCCTTCGTGATATGATGTTCGGGTCGAGGGTCGGCTGCTCTATCTTCTGGACGTCTATGGACGGGTTCTCGATGCCGAACTTCTCGTGCAGGAGCGTCGTGAGCGTGTTTATCCTCTTGCCCTTCTTGCCTATCACGATGGGGGGCTTCTCGACGTAGAGTATGACCCTCGTCGTCAGCGGCGTCTTCTGTATGTTGATTCCGCTGTAGCCTGCCCGGTTCAGCTCGTTGCGGAGGAAACTCTCTATCTCGCTCCTTATCACGCCCTCCTGTATGAAATGCCTCTCAATCGCCATTTTACTTCTCCCTGCCCACAAGCTGCATGTGGCAGTACTCCGTCTCCCATGTTGTGTATCTGCCCTTAGGCTTCCTCCTGGGCCTGCATATGCCAAGGAGCGCCTGCGAGTGGATTATGGTGACGCGCTCCGGGTCGTAGCCCTTGAACTCCGCGTTCGCCTGGAGGTTCATGACGATTTCGAGCGCGTATTTGGCCCCCTTCTTCGGGTACTTCCCCATCTTGAACTGGTCGCCTACGCGGTGGCCTATGCCCTTGTTGAAGCGCCTGTAGGGTATCGCCCTCTTCAGGGCGATGACGTCCTCCAGGAGCTTGACCGCGGCCGGGAGCTTCATACCCTTCAGGGCCTCGGCTATCATTATCATGTCCTTGAAGGACACGTTCATGTCCCTGCCCATCGCCTTGACGGTTTTCTCGCCCGGCTTGATCGAGTACTTCAACTCCATTTTACTTTATCGGCACGAACAGCGACGACCTCGTGGCTCCGACGCCCGGCGCCCCGTGCCTCACCGGCTTGCGGCAGTAGGTGAACTCGCTGAGGTAGCGGCCCACCATCTCGGTCGTGACTTCGAATTCTGTGAAGTCCTTCCCGTTGTAGACCCCGAACTTGAGTCCGACCATCTTCGGCAGGATTATCATGTCCCTCACGTGCGTTCTTATGGCGGTCTTCTGGCCGCTCTTCTTCGCCTCGTCGATGCGCTCAAGGAGCGTGGACTGCTCCGGAGTCAGGCCTCTCCTGAGGGTCCTCCTGGCCCTCGCCGTGATGAGCTTCATAACCTCGTCTTCGCTCATCTTCATGAGCTCTTCGGCCGTGTGGCCCCTGTACTGCGCTTCCCTCTTCACCATGGTATCACTTCTTCTTCAGCCCCGTCCTCCTTGCCGCTATGTGACCTACCTTCCTTCCCGGCGGGGCGTTCCTTGAGACTGTCGTCGGCCTGCCGACGTGCGGGTGGCGGCCTCCTCCGTGCTTGTGGTCGACTGCGTTCTTGGCGCGGCCCACGACCACGGGCCACAGCTTGCCGCGGCTCCTGAATCGGTAGAAGTTCTGGCCTGCGTGCACCATCGGCTTGTCCGGCCTGCCTGCGCCCGCTACGCGGCCGACGGTGGCCAATGCGATGCTCTGTACGATCGTGGTTTTCTTTGAAGGCAGCTTTATCTGGGTAGTGCCTGCGAGCTTGTCGTGCATGACGACGAGCGCGGTCGTCCCTGAGGTCCTGACCGCCTTGCCTCCGTCGCCGGGCTGGACTTCGACGTTGAAGACCTCCGTGCCCGGGAGGATGTTGGCGAGCGGCAGGACGGTCCCCGGGCTGACCTTGGCCTTTGAGCCCAGTTCGAGTATCTGGCCTACGCTCAGGCCTTCCGCAGCTATCATCTTGGTCGATGAGAAGTCGTCCAGGAGGACTTCGGCGAGTGGCGCCGTCCTGCCCGGGTCGTCTATGAATGAGACTATTTGGCCGGTGATGAGCCCCCCGTAGTCCATCCGCGGGTAGGTTATGTCGCCCTTGTACCGGTGGGACGGGCTCCTGTACCTAGGAGTGCCCCTGCCGCGCCTCTGGGGTATGTTCCTGTTCGGCATCAGAGCACCCCCATCTGCGAAGCTATCTCGTCGGCGCTGTGCTTCTTGTCGAGCCTGACGTGGGCCTTTTTCAGGCCGTCTGTGGTGTGCATGACCCTGACGTCGATAACCTTGACGTTCAGGAGTTTTTCCGCGGCCGCCTTAACCGCCTTCTTGTCTGCCTTCTTGCTGACTATGAAAGTGAGGACGTTCTCCTTCTCCCTCATCATGGTGGCCTTCTCGCCCATCAGCGGGTATAGTAGCGTCTCCTGCGGGTCCATCTATTTCAGCCCCCGGAGAGCTGATTCGCTCCATATCGTGAGTCTGCCGGCTTGCGTGCCGGGTGCGAGGTCTTCGACGGTCAGGGCGTCTACGGTCGACACGTCGACGCCTGGTATGCTGCCCGCCGCCTTGACGACGCCTTTGTCTTCGCCGACGACTATGAGCGCCTTAGCCTTCCTTTCAGAGGATAGCTCGTCTTGGAGCCCGAGCGCCTTCAGGGCCTTCGACAGCTCCGACGCCTTCTTCAGCTCTTGTATCCCGTCCTCGATTATGAGTGGCAGCTCCTTTATGGAGACGGAGTGGCCTCTTTGCTTGACAAGTTCCAGGTCGGCTGTCGCAGCTACAGCGGAGTATAACGCCAGCTTGAGCTCCTTTCGGTTGACCTTCTTCGAGTAGTCCTTGCCTTTCGGAGGGTGCGCGCGTCGGCCGCCCCTCGCGCTCGGCAGCCTGATGACACGGCCTAGGCCTCCGCCGCCGGTCTTGAGCCGGGGGAGCCTGCTCATGCCCTTGTTGATGGTCTGCCTGAACCTGTTGCGCCTTGAGCCGAAATAGTCTCCGCTCGTCCTGAGGCCCGCTTCGACGTCGGTCGCGTAAGGCTGTCGCCTGGAGCCCTGCTCCGCCACCACGGCCTTCTGTATGAGGTCGGGCCTGTAGGGGGTCTTGAATGCCTCGGGCAATTGCGCCTTCCCCTTTGGCTTCCCTTCGAGCGACAGTATGTTCACCATGTTATGCACCCTGCTTCGAGCTTAGGTCTATGTGTTTGAGCGTGTAGCTGGAGGGGTCGTGGCTTCTTCTGGGGAAGCTGAGCCGGACTATCCTCTTCGCCGGCCCTGGGACGCTGCCGTAGAGCATCACGTATTCGCTCTTTACGGGCCCGTAGTGGAGGAACCCGCCTGCAGGGGAGACTTCCCCGCCCTGGTCGCCTATCTTCATTATGAGCTTGTTGCATTCGGTCCTCGTGTGGTAGCCGACCTGTCCCGGTAGCGGCTCCACCCACAGCTTGTGGGCCGGGTGCCATGAGCCGCCGGTTCCCGGGTGCCTTCGCTTGCCTTTCGCTTTCCGGGGCTGTTTTCTGACTCCGTAACGCTCTATGACGCCGCCGTATCCTTTGCCCTTGGTGACGGAGGTGACGTCCACGAAAGTCTTCTCCTTGAACACGTCCTTGACGGAGATGTTCTTCCCGAGCACCTCGCGGGCGTGCGCGAATTTCGCGCCGATGTCTCCGCTCAACGCCATCTCCATTATGTCCGGTATCTTCTGCGGCGAGTTCGTCAGCGCCGGCTGGCTTGATATGATTAACCTGACTTCCGAGACGTTCTTCAGCTCCTTCTCCGCTTCTGCGAGCTTCCTTGCGGATTCCGGCTTGGATGGTATCGAGGACCGCTTGGCGACGTCGTCTCCGGGGGTTTCGCACCATATGTCGGTGAACGCCTCCTCGCCGCCGAGACCTTTCTTGTAGAGCCTGATGCCGACGACCTTGACTGGCGGGACTTCGATGACGGTTACGGGGACGAATACTTCAGAGCCTGAGGATACGGAACCCTTGTTTTCGTCAAGGGCGATGCAGTGGGTCATGCCGGCCTTGTAGCCCGTGAACCCCATGACCTTGGATTCCCCGGCCGGCCACGAGTGTATTCTCGGCTTCTGCTGCCGCGCCCTCTTGAGAGGACGATACGCCCTTGAGCCCGCTACGGGGCGGTTACGATGCGCCATAGGCCTTCTTAAAAAAGACAGCCGCAAACCGCCCTTTCGGGGCGGCTCCACCGTCAGAATAGCATGGCAGCTTTCTTAGAAAAAACTGCTCTTATCTATAGCCACTTCACCTATAAAAACCAACGTTTTTTTCCAGCCCGCTGGCACGATGAAACCGATATTAACGCCCAATCGCAATAGCCTATCTGTGTCCGGAGTCGACTTGGGCGAATGCGTGAGGGAGGGCTATGCCGTATGGGCGAGGAACCGCGTCCTCGGGGCGCCCTACGCCCTCTCCATCGCCTCCGTACTTTCTTTCTTGGCAGTCATGGCGGTTTCGACCGCCTTGTCCTTCGTATTCTTCGGACGGCTGGCGGGCGCCTTTGCCGGCGTTCTCGCCGCGTTCGCCTCCATCGCGGCAGTGACTGTCATCCCTGCGTTTTTCGCGGCCGCTGCCATCAGGATGGCTTGGAAGGCCCTTAAGGGGGATGCAGTGGGGTTCATGGACTCCTTCCGGCCTGAGGGGCGGGCGGTGCTCGGGATTATCCTGTTCTACGCACTCACATGGCTGGTCGCGGGGGCGCTTCTTGTCCCGATGCTCGCGGCCGAGATGTTTCTCAGAGTCAACGTCTTCATCCTCTTCGGCCTCGCATTCGGTTGCGGGCTGATGTTCGTCCAGTATAACATAGTGCTCACCGGGCGGGGCTTCGTCAAGTCGCTCTGGGTTGGCTTCGACGCGTTCAGGAGGAACTGGCTGGCTGCCGGGCTGTTGTACGGCCTCGCATCATATGTCGGCCAGCTCGTTGGCTTCGCCGCGGTCCCGGCCGCCTTCCTCGTGCTGTCCGGGTTCACGCCGTTCTCCGGGTACGCTTCGGGAGCAAGGCCCGAAATGCTCATCCTGTTTTCATTGGCGGTCGGCTTCGCCGTTTTCATGGCGGCGACTGTGTTCTTCTCCGCCGTCGTTGTCGCGCCGCTAACGACGCTCTGGCAGCTCGACCTCTACAGGAGGGTCGGAGGACTCAGGGATGATAATTGACGCCATAGCCGGCGGCCCCGGCGTCCTGAGGAGGAGCTGGCTGCTCCTCTTTGTCGCGCCGCTCAAGTTGGCGGCCGTCATGTTCGTCGTCGTCATCACCCTCCTCGCGCCCATGTCGCTCGCGGCCGCGGCAATGGCCTTGAAGGCCAATCCATACATCATCCTGGTAACCGCCTCCTTCGGGCTGTTGCTCGCCATAGCGTCCTCGCTTGTCGTCGGCGCGGTGTTCGACGCCGCGCTCATGGGGGGCGCGTTGGACGCTGCCAGCGGGAGGGCTGTGACCGTAGACTCCCTGAGGGCGTGGGGCCTGGCGAGGTGGCGGCGGGTCTTCAGCGTGAACGCGGCATCGTATACGCTGCTCGCCCTCCCCATTCTCCTGTTCGCCCCGGCCGTCGGATTTTACGCGGCCCATAGCCTGACGGCCGCATTGGCCGCCGGCTTCGCCGCGGCGGCGGCCGCCTCGGCTGGGTTCCTGGTGTTGGGGGTGGCGCTGATGCCCCTGTCTTACATGGCCGCGTTCTACGACATGGACTTGCCGGGCTACTTCAGGTCGTCGGCCTCGTATTTGAGGTCGAACCTGCCCGAAGCCCTCATAATCTGTTCCGCGGCGGCGCTCATCGCCCAGGCCCTTTACGCCGTCGAGTCCGTGGTGACCGGCCCCCCGCAGATGATACCG
>JBFYKH010000006.1:0-20183 GCA_041306075.1 Candidatus Altarchaeota archaeon | reverse complement strand
CCTGGGTGTTGTTGTTCTCCCTTCTTCCGCCGACCGACGCTCCGGGGGTCTGGCTCTGGCACCGCGTGACAACCGTTTCGGTGCGCGTGAGCGTCTTGTCGCACACCCACGACGGCGGCCTCGTGGTGGAGGTTGATGTGGATGTGGTCGTGGACTCCGTCGTCGAGGTGGATGTGGTCGTGGACTCCGTCGTCGACGTCGTCTCCTCAACCGGGATGGTCGTCGTGGTATCCGGGGCCGGCGCCGGCCCCTCCCCCTTCGTGTTCAATATCACCCAGGAGGCCGTGACTCCGACCACTAGTATGACCGCCAGCACCAGGACGGCCAGCGCTCCGCCTATCATGTATTCGGGGGCTATCTTCAATGTGGTTAAATATTCCCGCGGGGGTTTATAACCGAGCGCCCGCCGGCCTTCAGCCCAGCCGCCTCTTAGGCTTGCAGCTGCCGTGGAAGTACTCCTCCGCGGGGCATTCGTCCTCGAGGCCGAAGACGCACACCCCGTACTCCCTGCCGGAGGGGTACTGTTTTATCCGGTAGATGTAGCCCATGCTCTGGCAGTACAGCGATGCGGCGTTGGTGATGATGCTCGACTTCAGCGTGGTCGTCGTCGGGGGGCATTCCCCCATCCGGTACCCGGCCACCAACGCCTCGTTCGTCGTCGAAATGCAGGCGGCGCAAGGGTTCGCGTATCCCTCCGAGAAGTTGGCCCTGCTCGAGTTGACTGTCCGTTCCACCCGGGCGCATACGGGATTGTACTCCCCCGAGCATACCCGGTTGCCGATGTAGCTTGAGCAGTCGGTGAGGTTCTCCGTGAGGGGGGTGCACATGCGGTAGTAGTAGCTCCATGCCTCGCACTCGTTACCGTTGGGGAACCTGCAGACGGAATAGACGCTCGCCGACGGCTGCCTGCGCATCAGCATCCTGCTGTCCATCTCCCGGCAGTATCTTGCTGCCGGGTCGTCGAAGATGCCCTCCGCGCACACGCCCCCGTTGCAGAAGTACCTGGTGTCGAATTTCGGCTGCGCCGGCACGCAGTCGCCGTCGAAAATGCATGTCAGCCCCATCGCCTTGCTGTTGAAGGAAGCCACCCGCCCGGAGTCGACGAAGACGTCGGCGTAATATACCCTGGAGCGGTTGTCCCCTGCCCGGCATTCGTATGCGAAGCTGAAGGACCAGCACCGCTCGCAGGGTTCCGGTGAGCTCGAATTGAGCTGTAGACCCCAGCAGGCGAGCCCCGTGCCGTTGATTCTCGCGAGCACTTCGGCTCTAGCGGCGTCCATGCCGGCCTCGAAGGTGTGGGGGCTCAGAGTCGTTGCAGTTGTCGTCGTTGCTGGCGGCGGGCCGCCGTCGCTGACGCACCCTGCCAACAAAGCCGCCGCCAGGATAACAAAGGCCCGTCGCACAAAGTAATACTGCCTTTTTCTTTTAATATGCCAATGTATCTTCCACGATGGCTAGGCTGAACTTCCTGGAAAGGCTCATTGTCAACAACAGCCTGTGGAGCGCCCTGGAGCGCAGGTACGTGCTGCCGGTCTGGCTCGGCTCGTTCTCGCTCGGCGAAGGCGCCGCCGCCTTGGAGATAGGCTGCGGCAGGGGGGCGAGCACATCCTCTATCAGGTCCGCTTATCCGTTGTCCGGGATTGACGCCATGGACGTCGACTACGGGATGGTGGCCAAGGCGCGCAGGCACTATGGCGGCGGGGCGATCCGGTTCTACGTCGGCGACGCGCATCGTCTGCCCACCAAGGATTCCTCGTACGACGCGGTGTTCGATTTCTTCACGCTGCATCACCTGGAGGACTGGGAGCGGGCAGTCGCCGAGGCGGCTCGCGTGCTCAAGCCGGGCGGATATTTCGCGTTCGCCGAAGTCTACGGGTCCCTGACCGGAAGCTACCCGCTGCGCCAGCTCTTCGTCCACCCGAGCGAGAACCGCTTTGAGCGGGAGGACCTCGTGCGCGCCCTGTCCGACAACCGTCTGAGGCTCATGGAGAGGAAAGACACCCTCCATGACCATGGTCTGGTCGGGGTAGCCAGGAAGATTCAGTAGTCCCCTAGGGAGGTCTGTCTCCTTTCTCCGTCCAGCTTCGAAGCCGTGACCCCTATCCTGCGTATCCTCGGCTCTGTTTCCGCCAGGAAGCCTGTGAGGAGGGACGTTGAAGCCCGGAATAACGCTTCCCCGGAGCCTGCCGGCGCCTGGAGCGTCCTCGCCCGGGTCTTCACGCTGAAATCCTCAAGTACGAATGTCACGGACACTGTCCGGCACCTCTTCCCGGACGCCGCAAGGAGCGATGCGACGTCGTCGGACAGCTTTCTGAGGGCTTCCTCCAGTACGCCGGAATCCCGGGTGTCCGTCTTCAGGGAGACCAGCCTGCCGTACTGGCTCTTCTTCCGCTCCTCCACCCTCGAGTCGTCCATGCCCCTTGATGCGTTGTGGAGCATCAGGCCCCTTGAGTTCCCTAACAGGCGTTTAAGATCCTCCAGGGGCTTTTCCCTCAGTTCCCTGACGGTGCGGATTCCTATGCCCGCGAGGAGCTCGCCCGTCTTGCCGCCCACCCCCATCAGGTTCGTCACCGGCATGTCCATTATGAACTCGTCGACGCCCTCGGGCGCCACTATCGTCAGCCCGTCGGGCTTCCCGTATGAGGAGGCCATCTTCGCTAGGAGCTTGTTGGGGGCGGCCCCTACGCTGCATGTGAGCCTCTCCCTAAAGTACACTTCGTCCTTGACCTTTTTCGCATAGGCCGCCAGCTGTCCTCCGCGATTTATCCTGTCTGTGACGTCCATGTATGCCTCGTCCACCCCGACCTGTTCGAATGCGCCGCACAGCCCCCTCAGGCAGTCCATGATGCTTTCGGAGACGGACTCGTAGTAGCCCCTTCGGGCGGGCAGGAGGACGCATTCCGGGGCGATGTTCCTGGCGGCCCTGCAGGGCATGCCGGATTTCACGCCTAACGCCCTGGCCGGGTAGTTGCTGGTGGCGACGGCCCCCTGGCTGCCCTCCCGGGAGGATTGGATGCAGACTGCGGCGGGCCTGCCTTTCAGGGCCGGGTCGTCCCTCTCCTCGACCTGGGCGTAGAAATAGTCCATGTCGACGTGGAGGATAGCGCGAGGTGCCATCTTTTATTCCGATTAGATAATAGTTTAGCATGGGATTATTCAGTATTAATCTCACGCCGTTCGAGAGCATGGCCTTCGTGCTGACCGGCTATGCAGTGACCATACTCGGGTTGTTCGTGTTCATCTCCTCGGTGTACGGGGCCGTCATCATAGTCATAGGCGCGCTCGCGTTCGGCATGGGGTATTGGCGGTGGAACCCTGTCAAGGCGCTCGTCAGCCGCTAGTCCCAGAAGATTATCACGTCGACCATCCTCCCGGCGAGCTCGAGCAGCAGCTCCACGGGCTCTTTGAACACGATTTTCTCGACGAACGTCGGCTCGGGGACGGTTGTTGACGTCGTGGACGACGTCGTCGGCGCCAGGGCGACGGTCGTCGACGTCGTCTCCTGCGGCTGCGTGGTCGAGGGCGCCCGGTACTGCGTCGTCGTGGGGGCCTCCGTGGTCGTGGTCCTTCGGACCGTCGTAGACGTCGTGGCCGGCGCGGTCGTGGTCGTATACCCGGTGGTTGTCGTGGTCTGGTCGACGCATGTCCGCTCCCCGTCTTCCAGCGCCTCCAGGTCGCAGTACTCGTCGTCGCCGCACTCGTCCTTGAGGACGCTGTCGCTCGCGTCGTCGTCGACCTCGCATTCGTGGTCCACGCACTGGTAGGCGGTGGTCTCCTTGTACACGTTCCCGCGTTTGCAAACCCACTCAACGTCGCCGTCGCAGTCGCTGTCCGCCGCGCACTCCCAGTCCGGGTCCGTGGTCGACGTAGTCGCGGGGACGGTAGTCGTTGTGGACGACGTGGTTGTGACCGTGGTCGAGGTCGTCGACTCCGTGGTCGTCGTCGACTCCGTCGTTGTAGTGGTCGACTCCGTGGTGGTCGTCGTAGTCGACTCTTGAGCGGCTGCCGATGATGAGATGACCATGGCCAGGAGCAGGGCCGCAACGAGCTTCATGTAACTATACTACGGATACGGGGGTAAAAAACGTGCATGCGTCTCCTATACGCCTTTTTTAGGGCATATACGGCCGATGGCGCATGTCCCGCACCGCGGCTTCCTGGCGGCGCATACGGCCCTCCCGTGCGTCACGAGGAGGCGGTTCACGTTCGGCCATTCAGTCATTGGCAGCACGGACATGAGGTCACGCTCGATTTTAACCGGGTCGTCGTGCGCGGTCAGGCCCATGCGTTTCGCTAGCCTTTTCACGTGGGTGTCGACAGCTATGCCCTCGACCCTCCCGTATCCGTTCGTCAGGACGATGTTGGCGGTCTTGCGGGCGACGCCCGGCAGCCTGACTAGAGCATCCATGGTGTCCGGCACCCGGCCGGAGTATTCGTCGAGTATCATCCGGGAGGCGGCCTTGATGTTCCTGGCCTTGTTCCTGTAGAATCCGGTGCTCCTGACGAGGGCTTCCAGCTCCCTGAGGGGGGCGGACGCGTAGTCTACCGGCTTCCTGTGCGTCCTGAAGAGCCTATCCGTGACCCGGTTCACACTCGCGTCGGTGCATTGGGCTGAGAGCATCGTCGCGACCAGGAGCTGGAATGTCGTCTGGTGCCGTAGCATCGTCTTCGGGGCGTCCGGGTACGCCCGTCCGAGCGCCCTCAGCATGGCCGTCCCGTTGTCCATGTAGGGGATTAATATAGGCGGGTTAATAATGGATAACATGGACTCGAAAGAGCTTATTAGCATGGGCGGCATCACCGTTGTGTTTATCCTTGTGCTTTCTTTTTTTCCGATGGTCGCCGGCGCGTCGACCGTGAAATTCATCATCCATGACGACGGGCCGTTCGGGCCGAACGACCCATACGGGCCGGGCATCGTGAAGAGCCCGTCCGAGTGCGAGGAGGTCGTCGAGGCCGAGGACGGGACGTTCTCAGGCGAGGTGTATTCCTTCCCCCTCGTCGAAGGCGACTCCAACGAGCAGGTCCTTCTTATGGGCTACCAGTCGTCCGTGACCATGGAGTCCGACGGCAAATCCGACGTCCTGTACGTCCAGCACACGCGCTCGGACTACACCGACGGGCATGCCGACTATTACGTGGACGGCGAGTATGTGACGACTGTCAACACCCGCATGAGGGGGACATGGTACCTCGAGATAGCGGGGCTGAAGAACAAGGCGCACACGCTGACGGTGGTCGCCAACCCGACGCAGGTGACCGTGGATTACGCATGTTTCGGGGACAAGAAGACGAACAAGGGCAAGCATCTCGGAGTCCTGAAGAATGGCGAGGCCGCTGCAGGCGATGAGTCCGTCGAGTAAACGTCTTCAGGGGGGATGATATGTCTGTCAGGGCGCCCCTTGAACGGAGGATTAGGGCCTTCTTGGTTGATGCGTTAGCGGCGGCTTCCCTCGCACTATTGTCCGCTCTGGCGGCTTATGGCGCTTCCGCGCATGTCAAGGGCGCCCCTGGCATGATAATGGCCCTGGCTTGCGTCCTTTTCGGCGTATTGGCTTCGTCCGCGTATGTGCTCGTCAGGGACGCTCTGGGCGAGGGCATGGGCGCCGGGAAAAGGCTGATGAGGGTCAGGGTCGTCAGGAGCGACGGCTCAAGATGCGACTACACGTCGTCGATAATACGCAACTCGACCCTGCTCGTGCCCGTCCTCGGGCAGTTCGACCTTTTTGTGGGGGCGTTGGACAGGGGGGGGCTGAGGCTCGGCGACAGGCTGGCCGGGACGCAGGTGGTGGAATAATGGGCGTCAGATACGTCAGCACCAACGGTGGCGGCGGGGAGGTCGGTTTCAAGGAAGCCCTCATGAGGGGGCAGGCCCCGGACCGGGGGTTGTATGTGCCGGCCTCGGTTCCCAGGCTGACGCCCGAGGAGCTCTCCAGATTCAGGGGGAGGGAGTACCATGAGGTCGCCTACGGGGTGGCGTCGAGGTTCCTGGAGGACGACATCCCCCCGGGAGAGCTAGGCAGGATAACGCGGGAAGCGTACGACTTCGAGGTCCCGGTCGAGCAGGTGTACGGGAGAGTCCATGTGATGCGCCTGGACCGCGGCCCGACCGCATCCTTCAAGGATTTCGCCGCCAGGATGATGGCCCGGCTGATGAGGCATTACATCGGGGCCGACGGCGCGAGCCTGACGGTCTTGACCGCCACTTCCGGGGACACAGGGAGCGCGGTGGCGAACGCCTTCCACGGGCTGTCGGGCGTCAAGGTGGTCGTCCTCTTCCCAGAGCGCGAGGTCACGGCGCGGCAGCGTATGCAGATGACGACGCTCGGGGGGAACGTGGAGGCAGTGGCTGTCGACGGGAAGTTCGACGACTGCCAGGCGATGGTGAAGAATGCGTTCGCCGACCCGGCCCTGGAGGGATTGAATCTCTCCTCTGCGAACAGCATAAACTTCGGGAGGCTCCTCCCGCAGACCGTCTACTACTTTTGGGCGCACTCGAGGGTGGCCGCCGACGCCGGGGAGAAGGCGGTCTTCAGCGTCCCGTCCGGGAACTTCGGGGACATCATGGGCGGAGTCTACGCCTCCCTGATGGGACTGCCGGCCGAACGGTTCATCGCCGCGACGAACGAGAACGACGAGTTCCCGCGGTTCATGGCCTCCGGCGAGTATAAGCCGCTCATGCCTTCGAGGGCGTGCATCAGCAACGCCATGAACGTCGGCCACCCGAGCAACCTGGCGAGGCTGTTCAACGTCTTCGGCGGCTGGATGGACGAGCGCGGGGCGGTAAGGAGGCTGCCGGACGTGGAGGCGATGAGGCGGCTCATATGGTCCGTCAGCGTCTCGGACGGGCGCACGAGGGATGCCATCAAGTCCGCGTATTCGCGCTTCGGGGTCGTCCTGGAGCCGCATGGGGCGGTCGGGTGGAGCGCGCTTGCGGAATACCTCGGGGATGCCGCCGGCGGGCCGGCGGTCTGCCTCGAGACCGCCGACCCCGCGAAGTTCCCGGCGGAGATTGTGTCGCTACTCGGCATCGAGCCGGAGCTTCCCGCTTCGATGAGGGGCCTTGAGTCGAAGGCAGAGGAGTACGGGCGGATGAGGGCCTCATACGAGGACTTGAAGCGGCTGCTCCTGGCCGGCTAGGCCTTCGGATATTTATCCGTCGACGCGGATATCCTCTGGATGGACCTCCCGTATATCGCCGCCCTGGCCTTCGCGCTGATTATCCTGGCGTCCGCCGTGTTCGTGGCCCTGAAGTTCAGGCGCGGCGCTAATCCCATCGAGAAGACGCTGATGGAGCTGGCGGGTGAGCTGAAGCTCTCCTATTACGGGCCGATAGACGGTAAGCCCCCGTTCGCGACCGGCCTGTACAGCGGCAGGGGGGTGACGTTCGACCTGTTGAACGAGAGGGCCTACATGGACAGGTGGCATCCGCACTCCCGGGTGGTCGTCGGCGTAGACCGGAACGTCAAGGACACGCACATCGTCGCGTACCGGGGGCGGTTCTACAGCAGGAAGATGGGCGAGGTCCAGGTGGACAACAAGGCGTTCATGGAGAAGTACATCCTCCTGTCAACCTCCCCCCACAAGGCGGCCATGCTCATCAGCCCGGAGGTGGCGGAGTGGATAGTAAACCTGGACATGCCGTTCACGCTCTCGGACGGCCACGTCATCTTCCACCAGGACAGGCACATAGAGGACAAGACGCGCGTGAAACACATACTCGACGCCCTAGTCTACATCGCAAGCTTGGTGGAACGCATCAGGTGACTTTCTCCCCGAGCTCGGACCATACCAGGACGACCTTCGTCCGGTGGTACCCCGTTATCTGGGTCTCCGTGTCCGTCAGGACCTTCGCAGCCTTCGCCTTCCTGGCAAGCACTATCAGGCGGGCTATCTCCGGCTTGAGGTCGTGTTCCTGGGCCAGCCTGTCGGCCTCATAGGCCTCCAGGCTGCTCAGTTTGAGCGTGCGAAGGTGCTTCCTGAGCTCCACACTCCGGGAGTACGTCTCTTCGGTGACGAGCACCGGGGAGTACTTCTCCAGGAAGCCTGACATCAAAAGGGCCTTCAGTGCCCCTTCTGTGGCGGCGTACCCGCTCCTGCGCCGCCTCCACGCGACCGCCGCCGCGAGCGCTGCGAGGAGTGGTAGAAGCAGAGAAACGGCCGCCGTGACGGTGACCGGCAGGGTGGTCGCGGGAAGCGTTGCCCATACGGCCGTCGCGCTGAAGTATCCTGTGCGTTTGGCCTCGACGGACCAGAGTCCGGCAATGCTGCTTTCGACTCGCCCCTTACCGTGTGCGTCCGTGACAGACCGCATCTTCGTCCCGTTCGGCAGGGTTATCTCGAGGTACGTCTGGACGCTTTGGCCGAGGCCGTTGGCTACCGTGAACCTGACGGCATCGCCTTCGCTGACGTAAGTCGGCACGCCCACTATGTAAAGCTGCGCGGCTTCCGGGGAGTTTATGCCCTCGAGCGAGGCGCACGCCAGGCAGGGCCCGCCGCAGTCAACGCCCTCCTCGCCGTCGTCCAGCATGCCGTTGTAGCATATGTCGCAGGGCCTGCACTGGCCTCCGCAGTCCACGTCCCATTCGCCAGGGTCCTTGGCACCGTTGTAGCATAGCGGGGACATGGCGCCAGCGAGCGTCGTGGTCGGCGGGATTCCCTCGAGCGGGCAGCAGCAGTAGTTCGACGACTTGTCTGCGAGCCAGCAGCTGATGTCGCCGCGGTCGTCGTGCGTCCACATCCACTGTGCCCCCTGGACGGCGCATGTGATGTCGGCCGAGCAGATGTGCGCAACGGCCTGGTAGTTGTCCTCGCAGACCGCGCTGCAGGAGGACATGTTCTCAGGGACCAGTGTCGCGGCCGTGTAGTTGATGAGCGTGGTCGTGGTCGATATGGAGCCGTTGAGGATGCATATGTCCGGTATGCCGTCCATGTCGTAGTCGGCCTGGGCGCAGTCCCATCCGTCCCCGCGGCTGTCGAAGGAGCCGCAGACGTAGAAGCGCCTCATGCCGGCGTATGCGGTGTCGTCGTCCTCGTCGCTGGCGGACGCTTCCGCGAAGTATATGCCGTCCGAAAGCCTCGCTGTCTCCAGGCTGGAGCCGCAGTCGATGGTGTTGCCCAGGATGCTCCCCACGGGGTAGTCAACCATCACTTCCGCGCCGTCCAGGTCGTATACCCTGACCGTGCAGTCCTGTTTCATCTGCCCGGATGACGCCGTCCTGAAGCCAAGCTGGTAGGTTAGCGCTTCCCCGGGCCTCCGGAACGCCTGCGTCAGGTTGAATGCCGTCGCGGAGGGCAGCACGTTGACCTGGAGCTCCCTGTATGCCCCGTAGGGGCCGATGTTTCCGCCCCCGTCCTCCACCGCGGCCGCGACAGGCACCGTCTGGTCGTCCGTCACGGGCGAGTATCGTAGGACGCAGTCGTTGGGCGTCACGTATATCCTGGACGAGACGTTGAAGTAGCATTGGCTTACGCTCAGGACTTCGGCTGACGGCACAGCCCTCATGTCGAAATGGCCCCCGTAGCGTACACTGACCCTGCCGTCCGCCAGCGGCTCCACCTCTATGTTCGCGACAGACGGGGCGGACAGGTTGTAAGCGGTCGAGGTCAGGACGGTTTCGCCGAGCTCCGGCGCGCCTGAATGGAGGTTCGTGACCGTGACCGGGTAGGAGCTGGCGCCTGAAGCCATCGCTTTGGAGCAGGTTAGCGTCACGTCGAAGCCGGACAGCGGCCTGCCGGCACCCACGTAAGCCGGCTTATGCTGTATCTGCCCCACCTCGTCCTGGGTCGACACCCACCTGAGGTAGGGGGTTCCGGTCATCGCGCACGACGAGGCGTTGTAGGGGAAGTGCATCCCCGGGTCCGTGGCGTCCCCGATGGTGATTATGACAGCGCCGTAGGATCCCGAGGCCCTGAACCGGACTGTGTACGTGTCGTTGACGTGGAGGCGCTCGGCGTGGCTGTACTCCACTAGCGTCCCGTTGACGTAAGCCAGGGGCGTGATGTATGGGACCTCGAAGGCTGCCGTCCCGTTCCAGAACTTCGGGCTGCATCCCGAGCCGGATGCGGCCCAGCACTCCGGGTCGGCGCAGTCCATAACGCCGTCGCCGTCGTTGTCGAAGTCGTCAGAGCAAAGGGCTGCGGTCGACTCGTTCCTCGCGCATACTCCGCCCGGCCCCATGCGCCCGATGCAGTCCTGGTCCTGGCAGTCTGCGAGCCCGTCGCCGTCGTTGTCTAAGCCGTCCCCGCACGACGACTCCGAGGCCTCGCACTTTGCTGTGGAGTTCGACGAGCCGTAGTCCCCGACGCAGTCTGCGTCCCCGCAGTCGACGGCTCCGTCGCCGTAGAACCAGTCGTAGTCGTCGTCCAGACCGTTGGAGCAGCTGTCGTACCGGTAGTCCTCGCTCGCCGGACAGGGCCCGCAGAGGCCGAACATCTGCCAGCAGTCCCTGTCCTGACAGTCTGTAAAGCCGTCCCCGTCGTCGTCGACGCCGTTGCCGCAGAGGTTTATCCCCATCGCCGGGTCGTACTCGGTCCTAGTGCACTCCTGGGCCGGATTCCCCGGATTCACGGCGCCGGCGCAGTCCGGGTCCGCGCAGTCTATCATGTTCCCGGGGCCATGATAAACCATCTCCGGGCTGTCCAGGTCGTTGTCCAGGCCGTCAAAGCACTGTTCAGGGCGGGGGTTGCCGTCGGAGTCGTATGCCTCGTTCTGAGGGCATATGTATGCGCCGTTGAGCCTCGCACTGCCGCAATCGTAGTCCCCGCAGTCGATGCGGCCGTCGAAGTCGTTGTCCGCCCCGTCCGCGCACCAGCTGGGTTCGGCGTTCTCGTACGCCGGGCAGGGGGGATTCTCGGAATCCTGCCCCCGGAGCCTGCAGTTCGGGTCGTAGCAGTCCGTCAGGTTGTTTCCGTCGTTGTCGAAGCCGTCTCCGCAGTTGCCGGGGTAGTTGTCGCCGCATCCCTCGCAGCCGAACTCGCAGAGGTCCCTGGTATCATAGTAGTTCCCCGGCTCCCCATCGCAGTTCGAGTCCCTGCAGTCAACGGCACCGTCGCCGTCGTTGTCGAAGCAGTCCCTACAGTCCTCCTCCAGGCCGTAGTTGCAGTACGCGTCCTTCCTCGAGCAGTCCTGTCCAGACACCTCCCCGTCGCAGCCCGCGTCCCTGCAGTCGACCGCATAGTTGAGGTCGTTGTCGTACCCGTCCCCGCAGGATTCGACTATAGCTGGGCCCATCGTCTCGCCCTCGTCCCAGTTGGACGGCGCCCCGTTGCCGACGTAGTAGGGTATGCCCTCTATGAGCAGGTCCTTGCCGTAGTGGACTATGTATATGCTGAAAACGTTCCATCCTGGATTCATGCCCGTCGGGACGACGTACATGACGAAGTCCATCGAGCCGTAGTATCCTCCTGGGTCCTCGAGGGCGTAGCTCGTCTTTGTGGACGACTCCTTCGACGGCTTATGGGAGCCGCGGCTGGAGTAGCTTCCCCGGCTGGAGTAGCCGGGGAGGCCAGTCATAGCATACGAGACTGGCATGGAAGTGTAGTAGTCGGATATGTTGAACCTGACCTTCAAGGCCCCGCCGGGCCGCAGGTAGCGGGTGTACCAGTAGGTGACGTCCTTGCCGGCGACCCTCTTCGTCTCCCAGCAGAGGCCGTTGCGGCATATCCCGTAGAACGGGTCCCCCACGTACTTGTGGGGGGCGCAGCTGTACGGCATCCCCTGGCAGTATATGTCGGCGCAGTCCACGTCGCCGTTGCCGTCTTGGCCGTCGGCTCCGTCATGGCAGTCTCCCTCGACGCGCATGCCCCGGCTCATCGCGACCGCATAAGCCACGTCGCCCGTGAAGTCGCATTGCACCGTGTTGTTGAAGTACCTCTTCGGCACCTCGTTGTAGCACTCCTGCGCCAGGAACCCGTCGTCGTCGTTGGAGGAGAACCTCGTCCAGGCGCCCGAGTGCACCAATATGAGCTTGCCGAGGGGGCTGTCGTACGAGGAGTTCGTGGCGTAGAGCGTCTGGCCCTGGGGGCTGATGAGGCTGCAGTTCTCCACAATCCAGGGGGCGTGCTTGTCGACGGGGTCGCTTGGGGCTATCGTGTACGACAGCCGTTCCACGACGTCCTTCGAGTCCCCGAGCGTCTTGTCCAGGGCGAACAGAGTCCTGTCCGACCGGCGTATCATGCAGCTCAGCCTGGTGCCCGAGGAGGACGTGAAGTTCAGGAACGTCAGGTTGAAGGAGTACAGGTGCGTCCCAGGCTGGCCCGTAGCATAAGGCTCGTAGACACCCTCGGGGTAGACTATCTTGTTCCAGGGGACGATGGGCACGACCACGGAGACGTTCACTGAGCCGTCGCCGGCGGACGCGCAGCACGACAGGGCCATGAGGGTGGAGAGCGCCCCGAGGAGCAAACGGGCCGGGCGGCCGGCTTTGCAGTCAACCATCATATCTAATTAAAAGGCGGGGATAAATATTGTTTGTGGACGACGGAACCCGGGGCCTCATATTCTTCGCAATCGTCCTTGCCGTCCTCCTCGCGGTAGGAGTGATGGCGTTCATATCGGCAACCGAGAACAAGCCGCCCGACGGCGCGCATACGGGCTGTACCAACGACACCAAGGTATGCCCCGACAACTCCACCGTCGGGAGAATCCTTCCGAGATGCGACTTCCAGCCCTGCTAGGCAAGGCGCCTACGGGTTCACGCGCCTCTTGTGCTTCTTCTTCCTTCTCGAATCCCTAAAGCTGGTCTTATGATAGGTTGGCATGGTAGACTATAAGGAGACGCCTAATATAATAGCGAATCGCATAGATATTTGAAATTTTCCACTTTGCAAAAGGGGCATATACCCATGCGATTCGCTAGTATCGATAAGAAATACGAAATCAAAAGTCAAAATATTTCTTATCGATTATAACTTCGTTAGCCTGAGTGCCGACGCCACGGCATCCTCCCACCCGGCCTCGGTTATCCCCGCCATCCGTGCGTCGTCCAGGAACGCGTTTTTCACCTTCTCGGCCACGCCTCCCGAGCCTTTGACGGCCACGACGGGGCGGCCGTAGTTCAGGGCCATCCCTATCTCGGAGAGGGTTCCGGTGGAGCCGCATATTGCTATGACGGCGTCCGCGGACGCGACGACGACGCTGTTCCTGGCGTACCCCAGGCCCGTAGTCACCATGACGTCCAAGTATTCGTTCGCGTCGGCGCCGTCGAGCGACGGCAGTATCCCGACGGTGGTCCCGCCGGCCTCCCTGGCCCCCCGGCAGGCCGCCTCCATCACGCCGCCGCGGCCGCCGCAAACGAGTATGCAGCCGTTTTTAGCTATGTCCGAGCCTATGCGCTCCGCCATGGCTTCGACGTTGGGTGGCCATGCCGCGTCCGAGCCGATTACCGCTATCCTCGCCTTCACCTGAGCACGCCCCCTATCCGCACGAGGAACGCCGCGACTGCGGCGTCGCCTCCCTTGACGTCGTCGGCCACCAGCTCCACGGCGAAGCAGACGCTCTTCCTGCCGCCGCCCAGCTTCCCGCTCCTGAAGACGTCCCTGACCCGGACAGATGACACGTTGTCCACGCACTCCGTCAGGAGCTCGCAGACGTAGCTCTCGTCAGCCGACTCGCTGAACACCGCGGAATAGTCCTTCGGCGCGGTCCCGTACTTGGCCTTCCTGTGCGCGAGAAGCTCCGCCCGGGAGAGGAGGACGAGGTTGGATAGCTTCAGCGTCTTCCTCTTCCCGGATTCCTCCAGGACCACCTCCTCGGCGGATACGGACTCGACCCGGCCCGTGTGCGCGGCTCCGGAGTACATGTGCCTCAGGCACACCTCGGAGCCCACGAGGCCCCTTAAGGCCTTGAGCTCGGCTGCGAGGCCCGCTATCGCCTTGTCGCTGCGGCCCATGGACCGTTCGGTGTCGCCGAAGTGGCGCGCCGCCTCCGCCATCATCTCGACGAACCCGGTTTCGCCGCCCTCGAGGGACGCGGAGAGCTCGGCGGCCGCCTTAAGGTACCGTTCCCGCACCTCCGCCACGTAGGGGTTGTGCAACTGTATCTCCGCGTACAGGTGCGGGTCCTGGCCGATTATCCTGCCTATCATGTCTAGCATGAGGTCGTAGACGGGGCTTGCGAACTGCCTCGACCGCCTCACGTCGAACCCCATGTCCTTGAACGTCTTGCCGACGCTTATGTAGGTGAAGTGCGTGAGCCCCTGGACCACCGCCATGACCTCGTCATGCTCCTTCGGCGTCGACTCCACCACCCGGGCGCCATGGGCCGCCAATATCCCCTTCAGCCAGGGAAGCCATTTCCCGCCGCGGACCGGCGTCAAGACCACGACCTGGCCTTCTATGGAGCCGACCCTTGGGCCGAACACCGGATGCGTCCCGACGACATCCACCCCCGGCCCCGCATGCCTTGCCATGAGCTCGCACGGCCACTCCTTCACGGACGTGAGGTCGAGTATGACGGCCCCCGGCTTAACGGCCGGCGCCACCTCCGCTATGGTCCTGGCAGTGACCGCTATCGGGACGGTTATGACTACGACGTCTGCTTGGCGCGCGGCCTCAACGTTGTCCCGGACGTACTCGACGCCCAGCTCCCGGGCGGCCTCCACGCCCTTCCGCTCCGTCGGCCCGGTAACGGTGACCAGGCAGCCTGCCCCCTTGAAAAGCCCCGCGAAAAGCCTCCCCATGCCGCCGTACCCGCCGACCAGGACCACGTGAACGGCCATCCTTATATTATTCAAGACGAGCAATATAATACGATTTCCCATGAGCTACGACGATTATGGTGAGCTTAGCCTGGAGCACGAGTACCATAATCTCGCCAACGACTACTACAAGATAGGGGAGTTCGACAAGGCCATCGAGCACTACAACAAGGCCTTGGAGCTGAGGCCGGACCTCCTGGAGACCTACTTCAACCGCGGCCTCGCATACACCCGGAAGGGCCTGTACGACAAGGCGATGGAGGACATGAACAAGGTCATCGAACTGAACCCCGACCTCGCGGAGGCGTATTACACCCGCGGCCTCGTCCACGAGTACAAGCTGGAGTACGACCTGGCGATACTCGACTACAACAAGGCCCTCGAGGTCGACCCAAAGTACAGCAAGGCTGAGACCCAGCGGCAGGTGGCCTACAACAAGAAGGCGAGCATGGCCGCCGGCGGAGGATACGGCGGCGGAGGCGGCGGCCCCATGACGCCCGGCGCCCCGGGCGGGGGCGGCAAGGAGGGCGAGGGCCTCACGAAGTTCCAGGTGATGGAGCGGCCGAAGACCAGGTTCAAGGACGTGGCCGGCCTCGACAAGGTGAAGAACAAGATCTACGAGTACATCGTCTACCCCCTGACGAAGCCCGACCTCGCGAAACGGTACGGGAAGGAGGTCGGCGGCGGCGTCATAATGTACGGGCCCCCCGGATGCGGTAAGACGTACGTCGCGAAGGCCGCTGCCGGAGAGGGCGCTGCCGCGTTCATCAGCGTGAAGATGAGCGACATCGTCGACATGTACGCGGGCAACACCGAGAAGAACCTGCACAACGCGTTCGAGACCGCCAGGAAGAATTCGCCGTGCATACTATTCTTCGACGAGATAGACGGAATAGCCGGGAAGCGAGAGGGCATGGACCAGAGCTTCGAGAAGAGGGCGATAAACCAGTTCCTCCTGGAGATGGACGGGGCGGAGTACTCCAACGACGGGGTCCTGGCCATCGGCGCCACCAACGCCCCATGGGACATAGACGCCGCATTGAGGCGGTCCGGCCGTTTCTCGAAGGTCATCTACATCGGCGAGCCGGACACCAAGACCCGCCGCGAGATACTCAAGCTCCACCTCAAGAACAGGCCTTACGTGAAGGGCCTGCCCGTCGGCAGGCTGGCGAGGATGACGGAGGGCTATTCCCCCGCCGACCTGGCTCAGCTCGTCGAGGCCGCCGCCACCGTCCCCTGGCTCGAGGCATACAACAGCGGCAGGGAGCGGTCGATAACGTTCAAGGACTTCACCAAGGTGTCCTCCGGGGACGACGCGGTCACCCCGTCGCTGCCGGCCTGGTACGGCAGCGTCAAGAAGAAGCTCATCAAGGAGGAGGAGAACGAGGACGAGAACTACAAGCACGGCCTCCTCCGCGGCGTCCTCATGGAGATGGTTTCGCTGGAGAGCCAGGACAGCCAGGCGCAGTCGGCCGGCAGCAAGGGCCATACCGTGAAGCACAAGCAGGAGCAGAAGGGGCTCCTCGAGGAGGAGGAGCGGAGGATATTCAACGCACTCATCAAGGACATCGAGAAGAGGACGGACGGCACGAACATGTTCATCCGCAAGCTGAAGACGATGTTCGCAAGATACGTCATCTGACGCCTGAGTCAGCCGAGCCTGCCGCACAGTATGGCTGCGTCGGGTAGTTCCACTGGTTCTATATCGCCTGATATTGCGAAGGCCGCCTTTTTGCAGCTGCCTGCCAGCCGATAATATGCTACCAGCGTTTAATGGGGGAAAAACTTGCTAGAAGCGGTCGCATCAATGTCGCATTCAGTTGGGTATAAATGCCCCCGTATTCTGCGACCTCTTCTATAAAAAAGATTATGGGGGAGGAAGCGGACTACTTCCTCTTCTTCCCCTTAGCCGCCGGCTTCTTCGCGGCCTTCTTTTTCGCAGGCTTCTTCGCCTTCAGGTTGTCGTTGACCTGCGCCTGGGCGGCCGCTAGCCGGGCTATAGGCACCCTGTAGGGGCTGCAGCTGACGTAGTTTAGGCCTATCATGTGGCAGAATTCGACCGACGACGGCTCACCGCCGTGTTCGCCGCATATGCCGCATTTCAGGCCTGGCCTCGCAGCCCTGCCGTTCCTGACCGCCATCTCCATCAGCTGGCCTACGCCTACGCGGTCGAGCTGCTGGAACGGGTCCCGCTCGTATATGGACTTCTCGACGTAGTAGGGTATGAACTTCCCGGCGTCGTCCCTGGACAGGCCGTATGTCATCTGCGTCAGGTCGTTGGTGCCGAAGCTGAAGAACTCCGCCTCGAGGGCGACCTTCCCGGCCGTCAAGGCGGCGCGCGGAATCTCTATCATCGTCCCCACCTTGTACGGGACCTTGGCGTCCTTCAGGACCTCGGCCGCGACGTCCAGTATTATCTTCTTCATGGCCCTGAACTCGGTCACGTCGGCTATCAGGGGTATCATCACCTCGGGCTCTACTTCCACGCCCTGGCGCTTCACCGCGACCGCGGCCTGGAATATGGCCCTCGCCTGCATCTCGGTTATCTCAGGGAAAGTTATCCCGAGCCTGCATCCCCTGTGGCCGAGCATCGGGTTCAGCTCGTGGAGGCTCCTCACCTTCGCCTCCAGCTTCTCCGCCGGCACGCCCATCTCTGCGGACAACGCCAGGATGTCCTTCTGCGCCGTCGGCAGGAACTCGTGCAGTGGGGGGTCCAGGAGCCTGATGGTTACCGGCAGGCCGTCCATCGCCCTGAATATCCCCTCGAAGTCGCCCTGCTGCATCGGCAGGAGCTTGGCCAGCGCGAGCTTGCGGCCTTCAAGCTCTTCCGCGAGAATCATCTGGCGGACCGCCTTTATCCTGTCGGCTTCGAAGAACATGTGCTCGGTCCTGCAGAGCCCTATCCCTTCGGCTCCGAAGTCGCGGGCGACCTTCGCGTCCCTCGGGGTGTCCGCGTTAGTCCTGACGTTCAGCCTCCTGACCTTGTCGGCCCATGACATGAACACCGCGAACTCGCCGCTCACCTTCGGCTCGACGAGCTTGGCTTCGCCGAGTATGACCTCGCCGGTGCTCCCGTTCAAGGACACGACGTCGCCCTCCCGTATGACGTTCCCGCCGACGCTGAACTTCTTGCCCTTCTCGTCGACGTGTAGGGACTCGCATCCCGCGACGCAGCATTTGCCCATCCCGCGGGCGACGACCGCCGCATGGGAGGTCATCCCGCCCTTCGCGGTCAGTATGCCCTTCGCTATGTTCATGCCCTCGATGTCCTCCGGGCTCGTCTCGTTCCTGACGAGTATGACCTTCGCGTCCCTCGTGTGCGCCCACTCGACGGCGTCCTCTGCGGTGAAGACGACCTGCCCCACCGCCGCCCCGGGCGACGCCGGCAGCCCCTTAGCTATCACGTTGAGCTTCTGCGACGTGTCAATCTGCTTGTGCAGGAGATGGTTCAGCTGCTCGGGGGGGACCCTCAGTATCGCCTCCTCCCGGGTAATCAGGCCCTCCCGCTCCATGTCGACCGCAATCTTCACCGCGGCCTGCGCGGTCCTCTTCCCGGTCCTCGTCTGGAGCATGTAGAGCTTGCCCTCCTCTATCGTGAACTCGAAGTCCTGCATCTCCCTGTAGTGGCTCTCGAGCTTCTTGTAGACGCCGACGAGGTCGCTGTAAGCCTGCGGCACGACCTCCTTCAGGCTGGCTATGGGCTGCGGAGTCCTGATGCCCGCGACCACGTCCTCGCCCTGCGCATTTATGAGGCATTCCCCGTACTGCTCCCTCTCGCCGGTGGCCGGGTTCCTCGTGAAGCCGACGCCCGTCCCGGAGGTGTCGCCCATGTTGCCGAAAACCATCGACTGGACGTTGACAGCGGTCCCCCACGTGTGGGGGATGCCGTTTATCCTCCTGTACGCCACCGCGCGCTTCCCGTCCCATGACTTGAAGACCGCGTTGACCGCGAGCTCTAGCTGCTTCATCGGCGCGTCCGGGAACATCTCGCCCGCGTGCTTCTTGAAGACTTCCTTGTACCTGCCGACGAGCTCCTTGAGGTTGTCGACCATGAGGTCGGTATCCTGCCTGACGGCGCACCTCCGCTTCAGCTCCGTCATCTCCTCCTCGAAGTACTCGTGGCTGACTCCCATGACGACGTCCCCGAACATGTGTATGAAACGCCTGTAGCTGTCCCAGGCCATCCGCTCGTTGCCCGTCTTCCCGGCCAAGGCCACGACGGTCTTGTCGTTCAGGCCGAGGTTCAGGACCGTGTCCATCATCCCCGGCATGGACGCCCTCGCGCCGGAACGGACGGACACGAGGAGCGGGTTGGAGTCGGAGCCGAACTTCTTGCCGGTCGACGCCTCAAGCCGCCTGATGTTCTGCGCGACCTGCGCGTCGAGGCCCTGGGGCCACTTCTGGCTCTTGGAGTAGTGGATGCAGGCTTCGGTCGTGATTGTGAATCCCGGCGGGACCGGCAGCTTAGCGTTCGTCATGTCCGCGAGGTTGGCGCCCTTGCCGCCCAACAGGTCCTTCATCTTCACGTTGCCTTCCGCCTTTCCGCTTCCAAAAAAGTAAATCCACTTAGCCATTTTACACCGTGTCTAGCGCATATGCGACAAAAACTGATAGTCTCTTTAATTAAGAAGGCCGACTTAAAAATACCGTGAGACCATGAAGAAGACCAAGATACTGTGCACCCTCGGGCCGGCCACGGGGGACCTGGAGACGATAGGGAGGATGCACAAGGCGGGCATGAACGCGGTCCGGCTCAACACCGCCTTCGGCTCCCCCAGGGAGTACCGGAGGATGATACGCCTCGTCCGCTCCGCCGCCGACATACCCGTGGTCCTGGACATCAAGGGCCCCGAGATACGCCTGAGGTGCAGGCAGAAGGAGACTCGGGTGGCCGGGAACTCGCAGGTGACCGTAGGATTCAGGGCCGGCGACCCAATAAGCTTCAACAGGCGCATTTACAGCCAACTCGCGCCGGGAGACACCGTCCTCCTGAACAAGGGGAGGGTCAAGGCCAGGGTCGCATCGAAGGCGGGCGGCTGCATCCAGCTCCTGTTCCGGGGGGAGTGCGTCCTGAAGGACGGCGGCGGCGTGAACGTGCCGGGCAAACGGCTCTCCGTGCCGACGCTCTCCGCCAGGGACCGGGAGGTAATCAGGCTCGCCCGGAGGGCGAGGGTCGAGTACGTAGCGCTCTCGTTCACGAGGAACGCCGGCGACGTCAAGGCCCTGAAACGGGCCCTCAGGGGCTCACAGACGGGCGTGATAGCGAAGATAGAGAACAGCGAGGGCGTGGAGAACGCCGAGGAGATACTCCGGCTGTGCGACGGGGTCATGATAGCGCGCGGAGACCTGGGGATAGAGGTACCCTCCGAGAGGATACCGCTCATCCAGAAGGGGCTGATAACCCGCTGCAACCAGATGGGCAAGATTTCCATAGTCGCCACCGAGATGCTGCACACCATGATAGAGAACCCGGAGCCTACAAGG
>JBFYKH010000005.1:0-4069 GCA_041306075.1 Candidatus Altarchaeota archaeon | reverse complement strand
GCTTGTCGAGCAGGAACCTGACGGGCTCCCCCGTGGTGCCCGTCGTCTGGCGGGATACGGGCTTGTACGCCCGGGCGTTCACGGCCTTGAGCGACTCGAAGTTCCTCCTCAGGAGGTCCTTGGTGAGGCGGGGAAGCCTCTCCAGGTCTGCCGCGCCCCTGAAGTCCTCCGGCTTAAGCCCCAGCCCGTCGAACAGCCTCCTGTAGTACGGGACGTTCCTGTAGGCATGCCTGATGATTTCCCGGAGCCTCCTGTCCTGGTACGCCCTGAGATCATCCTCGGGATACCACTGGCTCCTCTCGAGGAATGACCTTAACCTCCATATCTCGACGGGATGGAAGAACTCCCTGAAGCTGAAGTCAACTGACATAAGGCCGCCGGCGCATCAAGCAAATGGCCGCCAAAGCATCCGCCCCGCCATTGCATCAAGATATGCTACCGGAGGTATAAAACCATCCTCCGTCGAGTGTGTTTTTTTTTAACCGTCCAGTCGTCTTATTATCCAACCCATGGTATCCGGCAGCATTGCCCAAATACTCCAAGGACTCCAGCCGCCCGTGCTCGTCCTGAGCACCCGGGTTGGCAGGGGCATGTACAGCATCGGCGAGGCATTATGCGAAAGCCTCCCGGAATCGGCAGGCCGCGCCCATTATGCCATCGAGGACCTTCTGCCGCCAGGGTCGGTCAAAGAGGACCTGGAGCGGTACAAGCTCATCTCGGAGCGATTCAGGCCGCTGCTCTACCTCATCTACACAGTCCCGGTATTCTACTGGCGGAAGTATGCGAGGGAGCGTTACCTAAAACGGACCGACCTCTCCCTGCTGGAGGCTAAAATCCGGTCCATGCGGCCGAAGACGGTGGTGTGCGTGAGCCACAGGGCCTCGTTTTGGGCGTCGAACCTGAAGGAGAAGACGGGCATGGACTTCGGCATCACCGTCGTCGTCGGGGAATACGGCAGGAACCTGGGCTACAGGTACCTCTTCTGGGAGCGCATCTGCCGCGTCATCTCCCCCCTCGACAGGGAGAAGACCGGCATCAAGCTACCGGAACACGTCGAGTTCCTGACGGCCGAGCTGCCTGCCAGGCGAGCCTACCATGAGCTCTCCATGACGGCGGGGGACAGGAAAAAGCTGCTACTCGTCTGCGGGTTCTGGGGGCAGGGGCCGATGAGGGACATCCTCGGGCAGATACTCGCTTCTTTCCCGCAGGTCGAGGTGGCGGCGGTATGCGGGGAAAACCGGGCTTTGTACGACTCCGTCCTCGCGGAATTCGGCAGCGACCCCAGGGTCCGGGTTTACGGCGTCGTGGACTCGCTAGCCCCCCTCATGGCGGAGTGCGCGAGCATCGTCACGAAGCCCGGCATATCGACGCTGGTGGAGGCCCGTGCAGCCCGCCGGAAGATATTCCTCCTGAAGGGCATGCCCGTGGCCGAGGACAACAACGCCCGCTACGCGATAGAGAACTTCGGCGCCGAATGGTACGGCGCCGATGCGCTCCGGAGGTGGGTGGATGAAGGCTGACCGGGTTAGCCAAGCCGGCTACTTCGACAGGGTCTACTCCGGGGTTGGCGCCCTGGCCGCGGCCGGAGACTCCACCCATCCGGCATACAATCCCATGCGGAGGTTCTCGTACTCTGAAATCTGTTTCGCCGGACTGTTGGACGGGCTGGGGGGAAAGAGCGTGCTTTCCCTCGGCGGGGGAGTCGATACAGTCGGACTATACCTCTCTCTCAGGGGCAGCACGGTGACGTCCGTCGACGTCTCCCCACGGGCCGTGGAAATGACAAACGCCTTATCGGTCGAATACGGAGTCGATGGCCTGTTGACGGCTGTGTTGGCTGACTGGGCGGCGGAAGGCGTCGGCGGAAGATACGACGCCGTCGTGACCCACGACTCCCTCCATCACATGGACGTAGGGCGTTCGGTGGAAAAGATACGCGACGCCCTCCGTGAAGGGGGCGTATACGTCGGCATGGAGCCTGTATGCCTCTCGGATGCCGTGCGGCGGGTCCATGAGCGGCTGCCCTTCCACCCCTACCCGTACGTCGGGGGGGAGAGGGAGCTGTCGGACGACGACCTCCGTCTTATCGAGGGCATGTTTTCCCGCGTGGAATTCAGCTTCTTCGACATACTTGCCCGGGAGTCCGTCTCTTACATGCTCTACCGACTCGGCTTCCGCGGCGCCATAACCGCGCTCGGAAGATTCGACCACGCCCTTCTCGCGAGGCTCCCCCGGCTGAAGGCCGCCTCCTCCTACGCGGTCTTCGAGGCTGCCAGATGAATAACATGGCGGCGGCGCTGGCGGCACATTACCTCCTGAGGGCGCCGGGGAAGGGGCTGAAAATCGTCAAGTCCAGGGTTCGGCGCGCCCTCGGCGGAAACCTCTTCGGCGGCCATGCGCCCTCCCCCCCCACCACCTTCATCATGAGGGTGACGCACGGCTGCAACCTACGATGCAAACAATGCGGCCAGTGGGGGGACCGCGGAATCGGCCCTCCCTCCGGCTCAGGAGCCCCAGAGCTTTCGGCCGGGGAATGGGCGAAGTTCATACGCGACAACGCGGCCGACATACCGCACATCTACATTTGGGGCGGGGAACCCCTCACCAAGGAAGGCGTCGAGGACATGGTGGCGTGCGCCTCCGGGCTGGGAATCACAACGGAGATGAGCACCAACGGGACGCTCCTCGCCGGCCATGCGCGGGCGCTTGTCGACGCCGGCCTGGACTACCTCAGCGTCAGCCTGGACGGTCCGGAGGAGGTCAACAACGCAATCCGCAGGGGCGAAGGCAACGTGTTCAGGAAGGCGGCGGCCGGAGTTGAAGCGGTCCTCGCCGCACGCAGGGCGGCGGGGCGGCCGGTCCCGGTGGTGGAGGTTTGCATGACATTAACACCTGAAAATCAGGGCAGCATATGGGCTGCGTACGAGGCGGCGAAGACGATGGGCGTCGACGTCTTCCACCTGCAGTTCGGGATATTCGTCACCGAAGCCCAGGAGCGGGAGTCCTCGAAGATGTTCCTGGAGGCGTTCGGCTACGAGCCGAGGTACTGGAAGGGGTTCGTGAGGGACGTGTCCTCAATGGACGCCGAATCCATAAAAAGCCAGGTGAAACGGATAAGGGCCGACGCTCGGGCCTCGGGGAAGATGCGCTACCGCCAGAGCCCATCCTACGAGTTCGACGTACGCAATTATTACGAGAGCCCGGGCGACAGGCTGGGGCGGGCCCCATGCGACGTGCCGAAGAGGTACATGCAGATTATGCCGGACGGCGGCGTGGGGTTGTGCATGGACTTCCCCGACGTCATAGCCGGAAACGTCAGGGAACAGGACTGGCGGAATATCTGGGCGAACGACATATGCGAAAAATACCGCAGGATGGCGGCCGAACGGCGGCCCCCCGCATGCAACCGGTGCTGCACCCACCACCAGACCAAGCCCAAGGCCTCCGTCTTCCTCGGCCCGTAGGGGCCCTTTAATTTGCCGTCGTTGCTATATCTATGGATGCGGTTCTCGATTGCATGCAACTGGGACGAGAAGCTCATAGACGTGATATCGGGGGCCGAAATCAAGGAGACGTTCGGGAAATTGCGCTCCGACGTCGTCGGCGGTGGGCGTTCCTCGTACTCGACCGCGGACATCTCCCGGAAATACGCGGCCTCCTACATAAAGCGGCTGGAGGAGCGGGGCATAAGCTTCAACTATCTCCTTAACGCGTGCTGCACCGACAACGTTGAATTCACGTCCGGCGGCCAGAAGCGCATCCGGGAGCTTCTGGACTGGCTAGCCACGACCGAGACCAAGTCGGTGACGGTCACGAACCCCTTCCTGTTCGAGACGATAAAGGAGCATTACCCGGGATTCCAGCTCATGGTGTCGACGTGGGCCGGCATAGACTCCGTCGAGAAGGCGAGGTTCTGGGACCGCATGGGCGCCAAGCGGATAACGCTGCCGGCCCTGCGTGCGATACGGGACTTCCCGTTCATGCGCGCCGTGCGCAAGGCGGTCAAGTGCGAGATACAGGTCATCGCGAACGACAACTGCCTCCACGAGTGCCCCCTAGAGTTCTACCA
>JBFYKH010000004.1:0-24085 GCA_041306075.1 Candidatus Altarchaeota archaeon | reverse complement strand
CTCGTAGCGGTGCCGCATGTACTCCGGGCTCCAGTTCAGCTGCCTGCCCCACTCGAGCATCTCGTCCTTGAGGTCGAGGTACCGTATGAACCACTGCCTGCTCTTCAGGTACTCTATCTCGGTGCCGCAGCGCTCGTGGACGTTCACCATGTGCCGTATCGGCTTCTCGGCCGTTAGGAGGCCCGCAGACTTGAGGTCGGCTATGACGGCCTTCCTGGCCTCCGTTATCTTCAGCCCCGCGTATTTCCCGGCGATTTCCGTCATCCTGCCGCCTGCGGATATCGCGACCTTTATGGGGAGGTCGTGGGCCTTCTGCCATTCCATGTCGGTCTGGTCCCCGAACGTGCAGCACATGACGACGCCGGTGCCCTTCGCCGGGTCGGCGCGCTCGTCCGGCAGGAGCGGGACCTCGTGGCCGAAGAGCGGCACCCTTGCCTTCATGCCCTCGTATTTCGTGTAGCGCGCGTCTTCGGGGTGGTAGAAGACTGCGACGCATGCGGGCAGGAGCTCAGGCCTCGTGGTCGCGATTGTCAGCGGCTTCCCGTCGACCGTGAACGTTATATCGTTGAAGCTCGAGTCTAGCTCCTTGTCCTGGCACTCCACCTGGGATATGCCGGTCTGGCATTCCGGGCACCACATGGTAGGCGCGTCCTTCCGGTACTCCCTGCCCGCCCGGTAGAGGTCGATGAACGACTTCTGCGACAGCCGCTGGCAGTTCCTGTTGATGGTGGTGTAGAATATCCTCCAGTCGCAGCTCATCCCGATGCGCCGCCAGTCGGCGAGGTACTTCGGCCTCAGCTCCTCCTCGAGCGTCTTCAGGCAGAGCTTCACGAACTCGTGCCGGTCCATGTCCCGGGCCCTGACCTTCTTCTCCTTCTCCACGAGCCGCTCGGTGGGTATCCCGTTGTCATCCGTGCCGAACGGGTAGAATACGCTGTAGCCGCGCATACGCTTGTACCGGACGATGAAGTCCTGCTGGCTGTAGCTGAACGCGTGGCCGAGGTGCATCTTCCCGGACACCGTCGGCGGCGGCGTGTCGACGGAGTAGATTTCCGCCCTGCTGTCGGGGTCGAACCGGTAGACCCCCTCCTCCTCCCAGTACCCCTGCCACTTGGGTTCGCACGCCTTAGAATCGTATTGGCCGTCAGAAACCATTTGAATGTTTAACAAGATAGTGCGGCGCCGTTAATATAGGGGACGCTACCTGGCGAACTTCTTGAGCGGCGGGACCGGCGGAGGCTCCTTCGGCGCCTCCTTCGGGAACAGCCGGTCTAGTAGGAATAGCATCTTCGCGACGTCTGCGGCGATCGGCTTCACCCTCGCCTCCTCGAGGCGCCGCTTCATCAGGAGCTTGTCCCCGGACGTAATGTCCGCCGGGCAACCGAGCTCCCGGGAGTAAAAATGCATTTCCGCGGCAAGCTCCCCGGACCTGAACTGCCTAGCGGTGCCGAGGCAGGAGCCGGCAAGGGATTTCGCGTCGTCTCGACCCGGCTCTGCGCCTATCTGCCTCCGCCGGTACAGGTCCCCGAGAGAGTCGAATATTATATGTGACGAGCCCGGAGGATACGGCCTCCCGAGGATTTCGGCGTCCTTGCCCGTGCCACCCTGCTCCAGCTTCATGCGGCCCGTCAGGAAGATGAGTTTCGCGAGCCTTCTCCGGTCGTGTGTGAGCCTCGCTGACGAAAGGGCGGACGCAATCCTGTCCTTCAGGGGCTTTGTCAGCGGGGGGTCTATGCCCACGCCACGTGCGTAGTACAATAGCTCCGCCAGGGCTGCGCCGTCGCCTTCCGCCCAGCCGACGGCGTTCTCGATGAGCCGCCTGTCCGCCGGGGTGGCCGCCATCCAGGGCTCCCGCCCGGACTTCTCCGGCGGCGGACTCAGAAGAGGCTGCGGACGCGCATTTTTTATGGCCGGCATACTGTTAGGATACTGGAAGCGCATGTATAAAGGAGGTTACAGGCAACCCAGGAAGTCGCGGACTTCGACCCCGAGGTCCTTCTTGATTATCTTGTTCAGGAGGCCACGGTCTATGTCCTCGCCCCTGTGGCACGGCACGACCGTCGTGCGGCCGTCCTGGTGTCGGAAGAACATGTGGCTTCCCTCCTGCCGCACCAGCTCGAAACCTAGTCTCTTCAGGGCCTTTGCGAGCTCCCTCGCCGACAAGAGCGGGAGCCGCGCCATCTAAGCACCGACAATTATCTTCTGGACGCCGACGAAGCGATCCTTCACTTCCGCGCCCTTCTCGCATTTCAGGTAGAGCGAGACTGCGTCTTTGGTCCGCCTCATGAGCTCGTTCAGGTTTTTAGCTTGAGTGTGGCAGCCGGGGAGGCCCACGACCTCGGATAGCAGATAACCGTCCTCCCCCGCCTCTATTATGACGCTAAACTCCCGGGCCATGTTAATAAGAGTGGGAATAGGCTATAAATAGCGACGTGCCGTCGGAGATATTACAGGGCTCTCCGCAGGTAGTCTCCGGTGTAGCTGGCCTTGTCCTTCGCGACCTCCTCCGGCGTCCCCTCCGCGACTATGCGGCCTCCGGCGTCGCCGCCGTCGGGGCCGAGGTCTATTATGTGGTCTGCGGTCTTGAGGACGTCGAGGTTGTGCTCTATGACCAGGACGGTGTTGCCTTTGTCGACGAGCCGGTTCAGGACCTCGAGGAGCTTCTTGACGTCGTGGCTGTGGAGGCCGGTCGTGGGCTCGTCGAGGAGGTACATCGTCCTGCCCGTGGATATCTTCGACAGCTCGAGCGTCAGCTTCACCCGCTGCGCCTCGCCCCCCGAGAGCGTCGTCGCCTGCTGGCCGAGCTTGATGTAGCCGAGGCCGACGTCCGACAGGAGCTCTAGCTTCCGGTGTATCCGCGGAATCTTCCCGAAGAACTCGAGGGCCTCCTCCACGGTCATGGCCAGGACGTCCGCTATGCTCCTGCCCTTGTACTTCACCTCGAGGGTCTCGGGCGTGTACCTGGAGCCCCCGCATTCGCTGCACGGGATGTACACGTCCGGGAGGAAGTTCATCTCAATCCGCAGTATGCCGTCGCCCTGGCACTTCTCGCAGCGGCCGCCGGGGACGTTGAAGCTGAAGCGGCCGGGCGTGTAGCCCCGCACCTTCGACTCGTGTATCTGGGTGTAGAGTTCCCTTATGGGCGTGAAGAGGCCGGTGTACGTGGACGGGTTGCTCCTCGGCGTCCTGCCTATCGGGGACTGGTCTATTATGACCGCCTTGTCAACGTGCTCGAGGCCGGTTATCTTCGCGTGGGCGCCGGGCTTCTCCTTGCTGCCGTGGAGGCGCTTCATCAGGGCCTTCGCGAGGGTCTCGTTGACGAGGGTGCTCTTCCCGGAGCCTGAGACGCCGGAGACGCATATGAACTTCCCGAGCGGGAACGACGCGTCAATGGACTTGAGGTTGTGCTCCCGCGCGCCGTGTATCGTCAGCGCCTTCCCGCTCCCCTGCCTCCTTGAGCCCGGAACGTCTATCCTGAGTTTCCCGGACATGTATTTGCCTGTCAGCGACTTCGAGTTGGCCGCCACCTCGGAGGGCGTACCGCTCGCGACGAGGTGTCCGCCGTGGACGCCCGCCCCGGGGCCGAGGTCTATGAGATGGTCCGCGGACGCGATGGTCTCCATGTCGTGCTCGACGACGATGACCGTGTTCCCGAGGTCCCTCAGGCTCTTCAGGGTCTCAAGGAGGCGGCCGTTGTCCTTCTGGTGGAGGCCGATTGACGGCTCGTCGAGTATGTACATGACGCCGACGAGCTGGCTGCCTATCTGGGTGGCCAGGCGTATCCTCTGGCTTTCGCCGCCGGAGAGCGTCGACGCGTGCCGTTCGAGGGTGAGGTAGTCGAGGCCGACGTTCTCGAGGAACGTGAGCCTCGAGCGTATCTCCTTGATTATCTGGTGGGATATGTGCTTCTCGTCGTCCGACATCTTCAGGCCCCTGATGAAGGCGTTCGCGTCCCTGACCGACAACGCCGTGAATTCCGCTATGTTCCTGCCGCCGACCCTGACTGCGAGCACCTCCGGCTTCAGGCGCAGTCCCATGCAGGCGGTGCACGGTATCGTGCTCATGAACCCCTGTATCCACTCCCGCATCCCCTCGCTCTTCGTCTCCCTGTGCCGGCGCTCCAGGTTCGGTATGACGCCCTCCCAGGTACCCTGGTACTCCCAGCGGCCGACGCCGTCGCGGGCTAAGTGCTTGAAGTGGTAGAGGCGCTCGCCGGTGCCGTACAGGAGGGCGTTGATTCCATTCTCCCCCCACTCCGACAGGGGCCTGGAGACGTCGAGCCCTGTCTCGGACGCGACCGTCTTGAACGCCTTCATGTAGAACGCGTCTATCGTGCCCCCCCACGACTCCACCGCCCCCCCGTCTATCGTCAGCGACCTGTCCGGGATGATGAGGTCCGGGTCGAACATCAGCTTGACGCCGAGCCCCTGGCACGCCGGGCAGGCGCCGTGGGGGCTGTTGAAGCTGAACATCCTGGGCTCAAGCTCCTCGAGGCTTATCCCGCACTCGGGGCAGCCGAGCCTCTGGGAGAAGAGCGTCCTTGAGCCAGCCACCTCCGCCTCGACGAATCCCTTCGACAGCTGTAGGGCGGACTCCACGTCCTCGAGTATCCTCTGCCGGTTCCCCCCCTTCAGCTCCACGTCGTCGACGACGAGGCTGATGGTGTGCTTGAAGTACTTCCCGAGGCGGATGTTGTTCTCTATGGGAACCCGCTTCCCGTCGATGACCGCCTCAGAGTAGCCGTCCTCGAGGTACGCCTTGAGTTGAGTGTGATACTCGCCCTTCCTGTCGCGGACGACGGGCGCGAGGATGGTTGCCTTCTTCCCGCCGAGCGCGATTATCTGGGTGGTTATCTGGTTCTTCGACTGGATGCTAACCCGCCTTCCGCACTTCGGGCAGTGGGGCACGCCGATTCTCGCGTACAGGAGCCTCAGGTAATCGTAAATCTCGGTGACCGTCCCCACCGTGCTGCGCGGGTTCTTGTTCGTCGTCTTCTGCTCGATGCTCACCGCGGGCGAGAGGCCGTCGATGTAGTCGACGTCCGGCTTCTCCATGAGGCCGAGGAACTGCCGCGCATAGGACGAGAGCGACTCCACGTACCGGCGCTGGCCTTCCGCGTACAGGGTGTCGAAGGCCAGCGACGACTTCCCGCTCCCGGAAAGGCCGGTGATGACCACCAGCCTGTCCCTCGGTATCCTAACGTCGATGTTCTTGAGGTTGTGCTCCCGCGCGCCCTTGATGCGTATCTCAGTCGCCGCCATCCCCCATCCCCCTGAGGGCATCCCTCAGGCGTATAGCCCCCTCGAAGTCCATCCGCCCGGCTGCCTCCTTCATCAGCCGTTCAAGCTCGTCCCGAGGCATCTGCGCGTAGGCCTTCTCCTCCGCCTCCTCCGCAGGCTTCTCGACTATCCGGTCGTGTATCCTCTTCCTGATGGTCTCCGGCTTGATTCCGTGTGCGAGGTTGTATTCTAACTGCCGCCCCCGCCGCCTCCCGGTCTCGCGGACCGCTGCCTCTATGCTGCCCGTCCGCCTGTCGGCGTAGAGTATAACCTTCCCGTCCACGTTCCGGGAGCATCTGCCGATGGTCTGTATCAGGCTCGTTTCCGACCTGAGGAAGCCCTCTTGGTCCGCGTCGAAGACCGCGACGAGCGAGACTTCGGGCAGGTCCAGGCCCTCCCTGAGGAGGTTGACGCCGACGAGTATGTCTATCTCCCCAGCCCTAAGCTCCCTGAGGAGGTCGACCCTGCCGAGCGTGTCTATCTCGCTGTGCAGGTACTTCACCTTGAACCCCTTCTTGTCGAGGTAGTCGGCCAGGTCCTCGCTCATCCGCTTAGTCAAGGTCGTGGCGAGAGCCCTGCCGCCGGACTGGACTATCCGCTCCGCCTCCTTGACGAAGTCGTCGACCTGCGTCGAAGCCGGCCTCACCTCCACCTCCGGGTCCACGAGGCCGGTCGGGCGTATGATTTGCTCGACAATCCGCTCGGACACCTTCCGCTCGTAGTCTGCCGGGGTGGCGGACACGTATACGACGCGCCTCAGCCGGGAGTCGAACTCCTCCCACTTGAGGGGGCGGTTGTCGACGGCCGACGGCAGCCGGAAGCCGTAGTCCACGAGGGTCTGCTTCCTGCTCCTGTCCCCGTTGTGCATCCCCCTGATCTGGGGGACCGTCATGTGGCTCTCGTCGATGAAGCACAGCCAGTCCTCGGGGAAAAAGTCCAGGAGGGTGTTCGGCGGCTCCCCCGCCCTCCTCCCCTCCAGGTGCCTGCTGTAATTCTCTATCCCGCTGCAGTACCCGAGCTCGTCTATGAGCTCGAGGTCGTATTCGGTCTTCTGCCTGAGCCTGTGCGCCTCCAGGATTTTGCCCTTCGACTCGAGCTCCTTCACGCGGCCGTTGAGCTCCTCCCGTATGGCGTCGATGGCGGCCTGCTTCTTGCCCTCAGGGAGGATGTAGTGGACCGCAGGATATATCCTGGCCGAAGCGGTCTTGCCGAGGAGGCTGCCGGACTGCGCGTCCAGCTCGCTGACCGAGCGTATGCCGTCTTCGACAGCCACCCTGATTAGCCTCCCCCCGTAGGGGGGGAATATGTCGACGTTCCCGCCCCTGACCCTGAACTCGCCCTCCGCGAGCGGCCCCGTCGTGCGCTCATAATGCATCTCCACGAGCCTCCTGACTAGGCGGCTCCTGTCGAGTCCGCCTCCGGCCTCGATGAGGAGCGTGCCGTCCCGGTACTCCTTCGGGCTGCCGAGGCCGTAGATGGCGGACACCGTGGCCACGACCAGCACGTCCTGCCTGTCAAGGAGGCTTGAAGTGGTCCTGTGCTTCAGCTTCTCTATCTCCTCGTTGATGTCCGCGTCCTTGGCGATGTAGGTGTCGGATGCTGGGAGATAAGCCTCCGGCTGGTAGTAGTCGTAGTAGCTGACGAAGTATTCGACCGCGTTCTTTGGGAAGAAGCCCCGGAATTCGCTGTACAGCTGGGCTGCGAGCGTCTTGTTGTGTGATAGTACGAGGGTGGGCCTGCCGACCTCGGCGACCACGTTCGCCATTGTGTAGGTCTTCCCGCTGCCTGTGACGCCAAGGAGAGTCTGATGCTTCATGCCCCGCGCAAGACCGTCCGCCAGCCGCTCTATCGCCTGGGGCTGGTCCCCGGCCGGCCGGTAGTCGCTCTCCAGTTTGAATTCCATGAGCCCCCATATACAAGGGATGCCGGCCCTATAAACCACCCGGTGAGCGTATGGAAAGTATATAAGCAGGCAGGAGAAATTACCAATCAGGTACCCGGGATGAACATACACGCTAAGGAGAAGGCCAGGAGGAGGGAGGTCATGGAGCGGCTCCATGAGAAATACGACCGGAAAGACGGGCTCAGCACCGAAAAGAAGGCGGTCCTCGAATCCTGGGTGAAGGACGTGGAGAAGCTCTCCGAGAGGCACAGCCTGGACCCGAAGGACGAGAAGGACAGGCAGCTCGTCCTGAAGCTCGCGAAACAGATAGAGGAGCGGGAGGCCAAGAGGGCCGGCAGATAGGATGGCGTTCCTCGAAGCCTTGCTCGGAAAGCTCCCGTGCTGCTTCTGCGGCGGATTCGTCATACTGTTCTTCGCGCTCTTCGGAGCGCTCTTCATCCTGAACGTCAAGATGAGGGACCGTTTCAACGCATCCCTTAGGGAGCTCGCGGCCGAGACCGGATGCTCCTGCACCGAAGGCAGCGAGCCGGTATTGGAGGGCAGGTACCGCGGGAGGGGCGTGAAGGTCCGGGCATACACCGTCGTCAAAACAAAGGGCACCGGCGTCGACGAGGAGCGCTTCAAGGTCACGTACATACGGGCGGAGGCGTCCCACGCAGGCAGGCTGAAGGACGCGGTCTGCGTCAGGCACGAGAGCATCGAGACGAAGGCGGAGAAGTTCCTCGGCGCCAGGGACATAGACACCGGCAACCCAGAATTCGACAGGAGGTACATGACTGAGGGCGCGGATGAGAATGAGGCCAAGAGGCTATTGGACGCCGACGTCCAGGAGAGGATGGTAGCGCTCAGCAAATTCCTGAGGTTCGTTTCGGTGACCAGGGACATGGTCGAGGCGGACATGCTGCCCAACGCAGGGAAACAGGAGATAAGAAGCCTCCTCGACTTCGCGGTCCAGCTCGCGGAGAAGGCAGAGAAGGCCTAGAACCGCCCGTGGTCGGAGTATTTCTTGTCGGTCAGCCCGTCCAATTCGTCAAGGAGACCTGCCAGAACACCTCCACGGAGGCCGGTCAGCTCAGATATTCCGTCCCTGCCGAGGCCTTTGAGGTCCTCGACGGTGACGACGCCCGCCGCCATGAGCCTGGACCTAGGCCCGGAATCAAGCCCCCTGAGTATTGTCACCGGGTAGATGCACTGGCAGTCAATCATGTCCTGGAGGCCTTGGCCCGGAGGATACCCCCAACCCGTCACCCTCATCCCCTTGCACTTCGCGTAGCATGCCGCTTCCGGAGTTATCCTGGTGTTCGTGACAATCCAGGCCGAATCGAACCTGGCGCCTGAGTCTGCCAGGTCTGAGAGCCTCGCCCACGTGTAGAGGGCCTCCTTGAGTCCGGTGGAGACGCCCGGGTCCTTGTGGAACTTGCACTCGACCAGGTACTTCTTACCGTCCTTGGAGGCGACCGCGTCTATCTCATGGAGCGCGCATGCGCCCTTGAGCTTCGGGTTCATCTCCACCGCGTAGCCGTGCGCGGAGAGCACCCGGCCCACGTACTTCTCGAACGCGAAGCCGGCCGGCCCGAGCATGAACATGGCCTGCTTGAGGCCGTACCTCGCGGCCGCCCCCGAGTTGAGATCGTTCAGGAGCGCGTAAGCCCGCCCGTAAATCTGCGAGGTCTTTGTGCCGTCCCGTGCGGTCGACTTCACCTTCGCCGCAATCCCCAGCGCGTCCTTGCGGCTGGCGCCGCTTCTCTCGAGTGCGCGGACGACCTTGGACTCGTCGAACTCCTCGAAAACCCCGGAGGCCTTCTCCACCAATGGCATGTTAAACTAATCTGCCGGGCGGGTAATAAGGCGCCCCGCCATTGTATTCAACATGGCATCCTGGAGGCTCGGCGACATATACGCCGACAAGGACAGGAAAAGGCTCGCCGGCTCCCTGAAGCGGGAGGCCGAAGGGTTCAAGGCGTTCAGGCGGAAGCTCCCGCTCACGGCGCGCGAGTTCAGGGATGCCGTCGCCTCCGAGGAGCGGCTGTCCGAGATTGCAGGCAGGCTCGCGTCGAAGGCCGGGCTCAGGCTGGCCGAGGACACCACCGACGCCAGGCGCGTGGCCGACGAGGCGGCGCTCTCCCAGCTTTCCTGCGACGTCGAGAATGCGACACTCTATTTCAGCATATGGTTCAGGGACCTCCCGGACGACAAGGCCGAGGGGTACATGGAGGCCGCCGGACGGCACAGGTACCTCTTGGAGAGGGTCAGGGCGTGGAGGGGCCACACCCTCGGGGAAGGCGAGGAGCGGATAATCAACATCAAGGACACCACCGGCTCCGAGGCGGCGGTGAGGCTCTACGACGCCATAACCGGCAGGTACAGGTTCAGTTTCCGGGGGAGGCTGCTCACGTACGACGAGGTAAGCGAACACAAGCTGAGCCGGCTGAGGAGGGACCGCGTCGAAGCGTACGCGTCCACGCTGGAGGCCTACGGGCGCGACGAGACGGTGCTCGGGGAGATATACCGGGCGATAGCCCAGGACACCGTCAACGAGACCGTGAAGCTCAGGAACTTCAGGAGGCCGCTTTCGGCGGCGAACCTCGCCAACGACGTGCCGGACGAGGCGGTCGAGTCGCTCCTATCGTCGGTGAAAGCGAACAGGGGGCTATTCCAGGAGTACTTCCGCCTCAAGGCAAGGCTCTGCGGCATCAGAGGCTTCGACAGGCGCGACATCTACGCCCCCTACGGGCGCGGAGACGGAAAGTACGGGTACGCCGAGGCCGTGGAGAAGACGCTCTCCGTGTTCCGCGGCTTCGACGAGGCCGCCTACCGGATGGCCAGGAGAGTCTACGACGAGCGGCACGTGAACCCGTACCCACAGGCCAGGAAGCAGCCCGGCGCCTTCTGCCATTCCGTCGTCCTCGGCGTGACGCCATACCTCATGCTGAACCACACCGGCAGCCTCACGGACCTGTACACGATGGTCCACGAGACAGGCCACGCCGTCCACACCATGGCGGCGCACGGCCAGACGCAGCTCACCTACCACGCCGGCCTGCCGCTCGCGGAGACCGCGTCCGTGTTCGCTGAGATGCTCCTGACCCGGAGGCTCATGGCGGACGCGAAGGACGATTCTGGGAGGATGTCGCTCTTAGTCCGCTCCCTCGACCGCCAGTACGCGACCGTGACGCGGCAGGCCTATTTCACGATGTTCGAGGTCGACGCCCACGACGCATTGTCCGGGGGGGCTTCGGCCGGGGACCTCAGCCGCCTGTACATGCGCAACCTCAGGGAGCAGTTCGGCGGGAGAATCATGGTCCCCGAGGCCTTCAGGCACGAGTGGCTGGGGATACAGCACATATACTACAGCCCCTTCTACTGCTACACCTACGCGCTAGCGAACATGGTGGCGCTCGCCCTCTACGAGAGGTACGAGGAGGAGGGAGATAAGTTCGCGCCGACGTATATGGGAATCCTCGGGAAGGGCGGCTCGGACAGCCCCGCCAGGATACTCGCCAACGCAGGCCTCGACTTCCAGGAAACCGGATTCTGGAACAAAGGATTCAAAATAATCAAGAAGGAACTGAACAGCCTCAAATCCCTCGCCAAAAAGACCGCCTGAATCAGGCCCCGTACATCTTCTGGAGGCCGGCTATGTCAGCCTGCTCGAGCGTCCTCTTGCTGGTTTCCCCCTCGGTCGAGTAGCCGTACATCGTCACAGACGTGCAGGACGACGTGTAAATGTCGCTTAAGCCGACGCTGTGGCCGAGCTCGTGGGTGGCGATGTTCTCCAGGTCCATCTTCGAGGCGTCCACACTCGCGTCGCCCCAGGCGAACTTGGTGTTGAAGAGCATGTCGAACTCGACTATCTGCTTCCCCACCCGGGTGTACCATACCGAGGTAACGGCTATAACGTTTTCGTCAGACATACCGCCGAAAGCTATGGCGTTCTTGTAGTCCTGAACCCCATACTGGGCCGAATAGTCGGCCTGCGGCGCGTCGGTGAACAGGTCCCTTGATGTAGCGGCATCCCAGGACTCTGCGGAAGCCGATATCGCAGAGGTTATGAAGCTCTCGGAGAGCCCCTGCGGGTTCGTCGGATTTATGACATAGGGCACCGGCGTCGTCGCCCATTTGACGCCCATGAGCTTGTAGCATGTCGACTGCTTCGTCTGCGGCCCAGTTGGCTTGGCGTAGTGTATGAAGTCGACGCGCTCGAGGTCCCAGTTTTCGCCTATGGCCGGCGAGTGGTCGGGAGCCTGTGAGTTCTCCCTTGCATGCCCGTTTGCCGGGATTATCATCGACGCGGAAACAGATGCCGAAATCAAGGCTGCAGCGCAGAAAACCGTCCAAACGAGCTTAGAGTCCATGTATCATCCACCGGGGCAACGCCCCATAAACATTGTACGTAAACGGTTTAATATACCCGACGCTTTAATTGTTCTCATGCGGGCCGCACTGTTCGTCGCCGCCTTAGCGCTTTCCGCAGGCTGCATACTGAACGAGGACAAACCCATCCTAAGGTTCGTCTGCCCCGGCGGCCAGCTCGCAGACGACCCCGGACTGTGCCCCGAACCCCAGGCCACAACCACGACGGCTCCGCCAGAGACGACCACCACGGAGGAGCCGACGACGTCGACGACGGAGCCGACGACGACTTCGACAACGCAGCCGCCGACGCCGACGACGCCCTGCAAAGACCAGTCCCTGAGAGGCTACCTAATAGTCAACGACGTGGACGAGAGTTGCTACAGGGGATACACGTTCATGCTCGACTCCGACAGATGGGACTGCACTGACAAGGGGATATGCAGTATAGGTTTATGGGCTAAGAGCCCTGACGGGACAATCACCCCCGTCAAGGCCCGCCGAAACCTTGAGGGCGGCATAAGCTTCCAATTGGACGGCATGACGGGCGAAGTGGTATTCACGAGGGAAGACAAGACGGCGAACCTTTTCTCGGGAGTCGTCAGATTCGTGTGAATGCAGTCAAGGACCTCATATCGTACGTCCTGGAGCGTCTTCCGCGAGCATTTCGACCGTTAGTTCCGCCAGCCGCTCGAGGTTGACTGTGTCGTCGCGGTTGTATTCGACCAGCAATCTGAGCGCGTCCTCCCCGGCGACTGTGCGGCCTGCGACTGTGACCGGGCGGCGGCTCCGGTAGGCGTGCCAGAGCCGGACCGCGTCAAAGCCCGTCACGCCGTCGCTCCCCCTGCTTATCCCGAGGCTCCTTTCGACGGCCTTCAGCCCGCCCCGGAAGCCGAGCCGCCTCAAAGGCGGCATGAGGTCCACGTGCAACTGAGGGAAACTGAGTCCCAGGCTCCGCTCAAGGAACGGCAGGTCGAACCGGGCGCCGTTGTAGGAGACTATGAGCCGGTACCTCTCCAGGTCCCCGGCCAACTCCCCGAGGTTCGCGCCCGCCACGTAACTCCTCGTCCCCCACGGCCCGTGGACGCACACCGTCGTCACATGGGACGAATCCGGGGACAGGCCGGTCGTCTCTATGTCCAGGAAGCAGGCGTACTCCCTGAAAGCCCTGAAGGCGCGCCACGTAATGCTCCGCGGCAGCCTCTCCCTGAAGTACCCCTGGTCCAGGGCGGCGAGCCGGCCCCTGCTCTCGAGGACCCCCGCCCTCAGCCGCCGGCATGCGTCGGGGGAGAGGCCGAAGTCGCCGTCGAGCGCGCGCTCCCATGAAGTGCACCCGCGGCTCCATAGGCGCCGCTCCGACTTCTCCCCGAAGCCCCGTATGTGCTGGAACGTGGAGTCGAGCATCCAAGGGACTAGGGCGCCTGCACAGAAAAACGGAGGGTATAAATTCGCCCAGGGGGTATCTTAGAGCATGGGCTTGTTCAGGAAAGCTTACCTGCTCCTGGCCGCGGCCTCCTTCGCCGCGCTCCTGCCTTCCATCGCCGCCCACTTCGAGTGGATGCTCGGGGGACAGGCGCTCCCCAACATACTCCGTGACAGATGGGACATAGCATTGGTGAACATCGCATTCTTCGGCGCGTTCGTCCTCCTGACCGGATACAGGAGGAGGGTGAACTGGAGGAGCAAAGGCGTCTACACCGCGTTCATAGCAGCCCTGTTCGCGGAGATGTACGGCTTCCCCCTCACCGCCTACTTCATGGCCAAGTACGTCGGCACAGTCCCGGTCGACTACCACCCCCTATACAGCCTGGACATAAGCTTCATGGGCGTCGTCTTCACGCTCCCCACGATGATGCTCGTCGGCGGATTCATAACCGTCGCCGGCCTGACCCTCGTCGCGGCCGGATGGTACCAGGTCTACAGGTCCCGTGGAGCCGCCGTCACCGGCGGCCTCTACAGGTACAGCAGGCACCCCCAGTACGTCGGATTCCTGCTCGTGACCTTCGGCTGGCTTATACACTGGCCTACTATCCTGACCCTCCTCATGTGGCCGTACCTGGCGGTCGTGTATTACAGGCTGGCGAGGGAGGAGGAGGAGTACGTGATGGGGCTTTATCCTGCTGAGTACGGGCTTTACCGGGAACGGACCCCGATGTTCCTCTGAATACTTTTCCCGGGCTCTAGGCGACAGACCTTATAAACAAAAGCCGATTCCTTACTGTAGCTGATTGAAGCTAAAACCAAACTCCCGGGGGAATACTGGCCCCCGGGGGGGAATTCTCCGACAGTTTTTTAACAACCGCGTCGAATGAGGATTCATGCCAGACGCGACAGGCTCGAAGGAAAACAGGCTCCTACAATACGCCGTGCTGGCCGCCATCCTCCTGCTAGCCGCCATCTTCACCAAAACCTTCATTGACGCAGTCAACGCCCCTGAGTACACGGGTTTCGTCACAGTCAAGCCGATTGCCGGCAGGACCGTACTCACCAGCAAGGGGAACGTTATGACCACCTTCGCGAACACCGGGCGCGTAGGCGTTACCGTCATCGTCGACCGGGCCACAGCCAAGACAACCCACGGAGCCTGCACCGGCGTGCGGATATATGCGGGAGCCGGCAGCGAACCAGCCGAGGGGGAAATACATGTCCCGAAAGACGGGAAATTCAGGTTGACCGCGAAATGCCGGGAGGGCACGCCAAACAGCTACTACCGCCTGAAGGTGGTAATACCCTACAAGGTGGATGAGACGGACGTCACCACGACAGTCACGGAGATAGGCGAGATACAAGGCAGATACGGCGCATAAGTGCCGCCAAGCTCACTCGCCCACAACCCTGATGTGGCCGGCACTGTGTTTCAGGGCATCCACCCCACCTATGTCGACCGTATAGCCGACGTCCACGAACACGTCGTACGGGTCCCCGGCCTTGACTAGCATGCACGGCCCATGCGGGTCGGACGTGGCTGAGTTGTGCAGGTCGTCCTGCCAGCTGAAGACGTAGACGAAAAACACCTCGTCAGAGCCGAACTCGTAGAAGCACGGGTCGGCGGGATTGGCGAGGCACGCGACGCTGGTGAAGGTGAAGCAGTTCGTCATCCCGTCATCCCAGCACTCGAACCAGTAGCCGTCAGGGCCGTAAATCGTCTTGCCGACGGCGGCGACCTGGCAGGCCTTCCCGTCGACCGTGCCCGTTATGTTCACCACCCGGATGCTCTGCCCCGCCGCGTTGGCGAACTCGCAGGCGAAGCCGTTCAGCCACTGTATGCCTGCGAGGCCGTTCGCCATATGGCAGGACGGCAGGAGCGGCTTAACGGCCTGGAAGCCGGTCGCCAAGGGAGGCGTCGTCGAAGAGACCTCCAGGAACCCCAGCTGCCACAAGGTCACGCCGACGACGAGCGCTACGAGCACGGCCCAGCCGTAGCTCATCAGATACTCCATGGCGCCCTGACCCCGCATATCCACGCCAGAAAGCCGCGATAAACACAGAACCATGTCCAGCATTAACCATTTGACATGCCTGTTAAAACGCGGCGCCAGAAGCCCCTGTTGGTCGACTGAACCGTAGTCTAATTCCTTAAAAAAAGACAAAGCCCCCGCAGTCGATGATAAACGCCCAAAAACAGAGCTATCTGAATGCGAGTCCGTACTCGAACCCTACCTGCATCCCCACAAGGTAGAAGGCCGCAAAAAGGGTCGTTAGGACTACGCCCAGCAATGTGTACTCAAACTGCATCCATCCTTCCTTCGTCTTAGGTAATAGACCGCTCATAGGTAATCCCTTATAAGTCATACTTCTTTGGCTTATTAAATACCCGGATTAGGGCTCGACGGGCCATACTGCAGACAGGGAGCAGGGAGACGGTGATAAAGCGCCAGCCCATCCCATAAGGGTTTATTACGCATGCCTTCCCGAGTTTATAACCGAGTCAAATGGGCATTGAGGTTTGACGAACCGACACAAAAGCGGGTTTTGGAGAAGCCGGTGTTATCCCCTGAGCAAAACCGGCCTCGCGGCGCTCGCCGCCAGGGCGGAGAACGAACCCAAACGCGAGAAGGCAGAAGCCTGATGCTGCGGCTCATGATCGAAGTTTCACCGGCCGGATGCCAAGCGGAGGGACATGGTATATCCTACGAAAAGGTTTAGAGCATTGGGCATTATGCGGAAAATTTTGTCGAGAAGCTTGGATTCCCGTATTGGTTGTTTATATTAAGCCATGATTACCGTAGATAACTATATTCCCAAATGGGGGTGGCATATTATGGAAAAAAACATCGACTGCAAAGGAGAGGTTAAACCCGTCGCATTGGGTTTGTTTTTGGCGTGCGTGCTTGTTTTGACAGTTATTAACGCGGAGGCGATACCGTTGCCTTCCACTACGACACTGACTTCGGTTTCTTCGACGGTTCCGTCAACGTCCACGACCCAGCCGCTATGCGGATCAGCGGTGTGCCAGGCTGACGAAACCTGCTGCGTGGACTCGGAAGGCTCCTGGTGCGTAACGAGCACTACGCTGGAAACGACCACAACACTGGCACAGCTAGCCGCGGCCGCAGCAGCCGCCCCTGCGCCGTGTTCTGTCACCTCCAGCCGCGCTGCATGCATAGCGTCGGGGACGTCCGCGACCCCGCCGGTCACCTGCTATTACTGGGAGACGTTCGGTTATTTTGGGCACTGCTCCGCATGCCCGCCCGCAGGATGCGGGGGGAAACTTGGCGGCGAGGAACAATGTGAGGGTCTGGCCAATGACTGCGGGCGAAGCTGCTATGATGCGGTAACAGGCGGCGGATGCAGGGCGCAGGTCCACACCTGCTCCGCATGCCCGGCCGCCGGGTGCGCAGGATTTACTGCTGGGGACTGCATGAGAGGCGCCAGGGAATGCGGCTATCCCGGATCATGCATGGTGAACGGCAACGCGTGCGTGAACGTCCCGGATGACGAGTAGAAACACTAACTGCGGGCGACAGCCGGGCCCGGAACAAGGCCGCCTTAAAAGGCGGCTTCTAACTTTTTTCACCTATTCTCTTTCAGTTTTTGGTATCTCTCCCAGGATTCGCGCATCAACGGCTCCCAAACCCGGTTAAGCTCATTGACTCCCTGGAAGTGAGCCTCCCGTTCAGACTCCTCGAAGCGCATCATATTGACCCATGTCTGCCGTTCCGGCTTGAGCCTTATGTCACCGTCCCTCATGAGGGCTCCGTACGGCTTTCTGCCGTTGCCCCCCTGCAGCACCCTGACGAACTCGCCACGCTTTGATTTCAGATGGGACGCAAATGCGGAAAAAACCTTGAGGGCTGAGTAGGCCGTCGCCCTTTCCGCAGGGTTTTCCCCGGCCATGGCGATGCCCATGCCCCGGAGCTCGACGGCCTTCGCACCATCCCCGCAAACATCCGCTAAGGCGGACAACTGCAGGAAACCGAGAGCGTCACCCATATGCTTTTTCCGCTCGTAATCTGTGGCGTCCTTGCCAAACGGCATGAACGCGTTAAATCCCCCGCTTAATATCGCCTCGTGAAATATCTTGCCCCACATCTCCGGGTATCTGCCTGCGGATAATGCGTTTGATGCGAAATTTATGATTCCATCCTTGAAGGTCGTGCCGGACCTGTCCACCTCCTCTGCAAGCATCTTTAGCCCGGATTGGACGCCGGGGCCAGCCGTATCCGCCCAGCCGGCCAACCCCTCAAATATCTTGTTCGTCCACTCATCCCGTCTGAAATCGCTGCCCGCTATGAAGTCTATCCGTCTGACATTAAACCGCTCCTCGATTGCGTACCGCATATAAGCCCGGTCCACTGCGCCCACTGCATAGTTAAGTATATCCCCCGGTTTGCTGCCATCGAATGTTCCACCGGGGTTGAGGTGCAGCAGGGCAATCTGGCCGTATCCTTCGACGATGCTGTCGCCGAGTTGCGGCGTCTTACCCCCAGGGAGGGTTATGCTGAGGAGGGATATTCCCGGCCTGAACCTACCGGAACAGGGGGTTATCTTGTTCTCCGCCGCCCATCCGTCAACCCTTGAGCCCAGTTCGTCAACAAGCTTCTGGTTCCACCCACGCTTGATGGCATCAGCAGCCCAAGAGTCTGGGTTGTTGAAATTCGCGTTAATCATGCCCCAGAATGTCTCGTAGCTTTTGAAATCGGCGAACCGGTAATTTTTATCGCCCATCTCATGGGCGTATGCCGCCATAAGCCATGCCCTGCCTTTCCGATTTATCTTCCCCTGGACGGCATTCGGCGAACCGGCCGGCTCAATGAAAGGCGCCTTGTCTTTTCCAAAGACGCCATCCAAAACCTGGGTCCACGCCGCCTCATGCATGTCAAGGTAAGGCTTTGATATTGCGGCAGCCCAAAGCCTGATCATGCGTTCTCCGCGAGGCAGCTCATCGGCCTTTGGCGCCACCTCCTTTAGGCTGAGGGCTCCAAAGGCGGTTGCCGCGGCGGCTCCCACGACAGCTAGCTTAATCGCTTCCCTGCGGGATACCCTTTTGGGTTCAGTATTAGCCTCCAAATCCCCCCTTGGCATAACTTATACTTGGAATAGCCAGGATAAAAAAGAGTTCAGTCACGGGCAATGCCCCCAAGACATTCACGAACGAAACATGGTTCATCTGGTTATGAAACCCCGATGTATCGGAACCCAGGATACCTACGGGCTCGACGGGGTTCGAACCCGCGACACCTCGATTAAAAGTCGAGTGCTCTACCGGACTGAGCTACGAGCCCATGATGTGGCTTGATTGGTTCTTCCCGGCATAGTTGCCGGTGCATTATGTTCGTTTGAGCTTGATACGTCGTCTGAGGGACTGAGGCCGAATGCCGAATGTTCCTCCTTCGCCAGCCTTAGTAAGGCTGGGACTGAGCTACGAGCCCTTTGAGGAATACGCCCCTGAGGTGGGGGGTGGATAAGGATTAGGGAGGAACCGTATAAATATCCGCTGTGGGGGGTGGCTTCTGGAGTTATTAGTGTGTTCGGCCACTATTGTTATTGATGCCCAGGGACGATGAGGGAGTTGAGGAGGCGGAGATTGGGGGGAGGGTTTACAGGAGGCTCTCGGACGGGCAGGTCGTGGAGGTTTTGCCGGACGGCAGCTATGAGCGGGATTATACGGTCGGCGGGCAGAGTTTGAACAGCCGCTCCACCGACTTCGAGACCATCGTCGAGGCCAGGAGGCCTGCGGGCGGCGGCGAGCCGACAGACGACGACAGGATAAGGGAGTATATCGCGCAGAAGGGCGGCGACGAGAGGCTGCAGGACATCAAGCAGACGCACAGCAACTTCGCATTCAAGGGCAGCCTCAAGGAGATATTGGATGCTACCCCCAAGGGCACTCAGCTCGGAGGCTTCCACGGGATAGGCGGCAGGCATGGTATGTCGGGGGCCACGAAGCTCGAGTCCCAGAACGTCGACCCCCTCAGGCAGGTCTTAGTGTCGAGGAAGCCAACCACCTATGCGGAGCACATCAGGAGGCTCTCGGGCGGCAGGGACGGGGGACAGCAGTCGTCCAAGGGGTCGGGCGGCTCATTGAACCGGCGGCCTGCCAGGCTAAAGTAGCCGGAGGGTCCGGCTGCACGTCATGGATTACGCTGATGAGAGGAGGCGGATGGTGGACGGCCTCGTCAGGGAGGGTTATCTCGGGCCTGGCCGGGTCTACGACGCCATGCTGAAGGTCAGGCGTCACGCGTTCGTCGCCATGAATTCCGCAGTTTACGCTTACGCGGACAGCCCCCAGCCGATAGGGTGCGGCCAGACCATAAGCGCCCCCCATATGGTCGCTATGATGACGGCTCTCTCGGATGTTGGGGGGGATTCGCGGGTCCTGGAGGTCGGCGCCGGGTCCGGCTACCAGGCTGCCGTGCTCGCCGAGCTTGCGGGCGGGGGGAGGGTCGTCTCCGTGGAGCGTGTGCCCGAGTTGGCCGCTGCGGCTGCGAGGGCGCTGGCCAGGGAGGGTTACGTTAACGCGAAAGTGGTGGTGGGTGACGGCACCCTAGGCTGGCCCGATGAGGCGCCATATGACAGGATTATGGTATCTGCGGCCGCGCCCCATGTGCCGTCGGCGCTGGTGCAGCAGCTCGCCCCGGATGGGAGGATGCTGCTGCCAGTTGGCGGGAGGTGGAGTCAGACGCTGACGGAGGTAGTGAAGGACGCCGACGGTGCTGTGCGGGAGATAAGCCACGGGGGTTGCGTGTTCGTCCCCCTCATCGGAGAGGACGGATGGAGGCCTTAGACCCTACGGCTACCCCGTTATCGCGCGCATAGCCTGAGTTCACCTCTAGCACGTAGGCGGAAGGAGTTTCCGGGCCGTATGTCCTGCAAGGGTCGGTTTTGCAGGGGGTGGCCTCCGCGACGTAGATGACATTCAACCCGGAGTCAAGCCATATCATGTCCAGCGGCACCAGAGTGTTCTTCATCCAGAATGTGTGGACGCCTTCGTCGGCGAATGCGAACAGCATGCCCTCCCCGATGGGTAGGCTCTCCCGGTACATCAGCCCCCTGGCCCGCTTGGACGGGTCATCGGCTACCTCGGCCTTCACGCACGACGCGCCGAAGCACACTTCGGAGTGCCTTGTCTGCGCCGGCTGCGACAGGCAGCAGGCTGATGCGACTATGGCGGCCGCCGCAAGGAGGAGTAACCCCGTCCTCATCTTCTGAGTTCCTGCGCTATGAGGCCTGCGACGCTGACCTTGGCCGCCGGGTTCTCGAGGGTGTTGGTCGAGACGAGCCTGTCGACTCCGACGGAGAAAGGCTCGACGCCGCTCAGGAACAGGCCGTGGACGCAGCCGACGCTGATGGACTTCGGGTGCCAGCCGCGGATTATCTTGACGGCCTCGATTATGGTGCCGCCGGTGCTGATGATGTCGTCGAGTATTATCACGTCCCTGCCCTTCACGTCGAGCTCCTTCGGCTTCATCACCACCTCCGTCCCGGACAGCCTCTTCTTCTGGAGGTTGTTGAACTCGCAGTCGAGGACCTGGGCCGCGGCCTTCGCGTAGCCGACCGAGCCCTTGTCGGGGGCTATGAACATGGGATTGTCGGCCTTCCCGCCTATGTGCCGCGCCAGGAGGGGCATCGCGTCCAGGTTCATGAAGCCGACGTGATGGTAGACGGCGCGGCCGCCCGCGGAGAGGAAGTGGCAGTTCACCGTCGTCACGGAGTCCGCGAGCTCGTGAATCAGATTAAGCACGGTCTTAGCGCTCAACGCCTCACCCGGCGTGAAGCGCTTGTCCTGGCGCATGTACGCTAGATACGGCATGATCGCGTGCACCTGGGTCGCGTTCCCGTCCCGGATGGCGTCGAGCATGAGGAGGAGTTCTACCAGGTCGTCGTTGGAGCGGACCGACTGGACGACGGCGCACTCGGCGCCGGAGACCTTGGACGCGAGCTTCACGTAGGATTCGCCGTCTGGGAATTTCCTGACCTCGGACTTGCCAGTCTCGCATCCAAGCGACTTCGCGACGTCCCATGCCAGGCCCGCGGACCTGGACCCCCCGAAAACCAGCATTTTTAACGGTAAACCTATTTAGTAAACGCAATAAAAAACGTTAGGTGTTAGCCATGGCGGAGAGGGTTCATACGGGCATCAAGGGTTTGGATGAGATGATTGAGGGCGGACTGAAGAGGAACAACTGCATACTCCTGGTCGGCGGCTGCGGCACAGGCAAGTCCACGTTCGGGATGCAGTACCTCTACAACGGCGCCTTGGCCGGGGAGCCGGGCATATACGTCACCTTCGAGGAGGATGATGCCCAGGTGCGCGAGAACATGACCATGCACGGGTGGGACATAGCCAAGATGGAGGAGTCCGGCCTCCTGAGGCTGATGAGGGTGAAGCCCGAGGACGTGCTCCACATAGTCCGCGGCGAATACGGGGCGATAAACGACGCGGTGGTGAGCATGAAGGCTAAGAGAGTCATCATAGACTCCATCACCAGCATCGAGCTCATGATAGACAACGACTTCGAGAGGCGCCAGAGCATCATCAAGCTCCTCAACTGGCTGCACTCGAGCAAATGCACCAGCATAATGATAGCCGAGAACGAGCAGGACCCCATCAGGTACAGCAGGATGGGGGCGCTCGAGTCCATAGCGGACGGCGTCATCGTGCTATACAACTTCAGGAGGGGCAAGTCCAGGATAAGGGCCCTTGAGGTCCTGAAGATGAGGGGGACGAACCATATGACGAACCTCGTCCCGTACATCATAGACCATGGGATAAACCTGCAACCCAACCAGATGGTCTTCGGGGACTTCGGCGGAAAGAACGACTGATGCGGAAGACCGCGTAGCACCCTATTGTCATGGACCGCGGCAGGCTGTTGTCGAAGGCGAGACTGGTCGTCGTCAAGGTTGGGACGTCGAGCATCACCGAGAGGCTGGCCCTGAGCAGGCAGAAGGTAGCGGCCGTCGCATGCCAGGTCGCCGCCCTCAGGGCGGAAGGCAGGGACGTGATACTCGTCTCCTCCGGCGCCATAGCCGCCGGCCTCACCCGCCTCAAACTGAATGCGAGGCCGCGGGAGATGGGGATGCTCCAGGCCTGCGCCGCGGTCGGCCAGGGGGAGCTTATGGCCGCGTATTCGGAGGCTTTCGCCGCCCATGGGATTCCAGTCGCCCAGATTCTCCTGACGCGGGAGGACCTGCAGTCGAGGGGGAGGTATCTCAGGATAAGGCACGTCCTCTCGACGCTCGTCAAGGCGGGCGTCGTGCCCGTCGTCAACGAGAACGACACCGTGGCCGTCGAGGAGATAAGGTTCGGCGACAACGACACGCTCTCCGCCCTCGTGGCGTCGAACGCGGGCGCCGACCTCCTGGTGCTGATGTCCAGCATGGACGGGCTCTACACCGACGACCCGGCCAGGAGTACGAAGGCCGTGAAGATAGGCGTCGTGGACAGGATATCCGACGAGATATCCGGCCTGAGCGGGAAGTCGAGGCAGGGGGGGGTCGGAGGCATATCCGCGAAGGTGAGGGCCGGTCGCGTGATGATGGAGTGCGGGATACCCATGGCCATCGTCGATTCGAAGATGCCGGGCGTGCTGTCCAGGCTTCTGGCGGGTGAGCCGGTCGGCACCGTGTTCGTCCCCAAGATGAGGATTGACAACAAGCTCCAGTGGATGCTGTTCTCCTCGGCTGCGAGGGGCGTCGTCCACGTCGACGAGGGCGCCGCGAAGGCCCTGTCCTCCGGGAAGGCGAGCCTCCTGCCGTCCGGCGTGATTTCCGTGAAGGGGATATTCAGGAGGGGAGATTTAGTCTCCATCAGGTTTGAGGCCTCCGAGGTCGGCAGGGGCGTGTCCAACCTCGGCTCCGAGGAACTGGAGTCCGTGGCCGGACTGCAGACGGCCCAGGCCAGGAAAATCCTGGGGACGGGCGCCCCCAAGGAGGTGGTCCACCATGACAACCTGGTGTTGTCGGGAGGCGAAAAAGCAAGGACGGCATAGGTATTACTTTCCCAGGAGTAAGTTTTTTCCCTGCGGGTTTCCACCCATTTGTCCCGCACATGGCCGCCAGCCGGCGTATATCCGCTTTCCAGGCGTATAGGCCGGTAACGGGGAGTATATATAACACAAAAACAAAGGTATTAGAGGGGATGGTGGCTGACGGCATGTTAGCTCATTCTCAACCGATGCGTGGGGTGGTATATGATGTATCCTAGAGCGAAAGGCTTGCAAAAGAGCATTAGCGGACTGAAGCCCGTATTGACGAACGACATGGAGCGGTCATTCATCGTGGACCCGAAGGTGTTCATCGTATGGAGCCTCTGCAACGGGAAGAACACCACGGACGACATAAAATCCAAGTTCGGGAACAGGATAGGCATAGACAACCCCGAAATGGACGGCGTCAACGTGACAGAGATAATAACGTCCCTCGAACGCATAGGACTCGTAGAGACATAAGGCCCGGCGGGGGCGAAGTCGCCCCCAGCCCGGAACCCAAACTTCAAACCAGACAATCCCAAGCCGGCCCCCTAGGGGGACTCGAAGTTTTTGTTCGATTTTGGTGGGGGATACTTATTGTTCGTCTTTGTGGTAAGGGTCCAGAAACACTATTTTGTTCTCGTTTTTCAGGTATTTGTAGGAAAGCCTGAATGGGGGAATCCTGACTTCCCGAGTGTCCTTTCTGGTGTAACGCATCGGCTTTCCAATCTCGGGCGAGGTAATAATCTTGCTTATGCGTTTTTTCACCCGCTCCTTCAAGGTAGCGTCCTTTATCTTGCGGACAATTGCCTCAAAGTGCGAGTCATAGTCTACGTTCACCGTTTCTCAAGTTCTGCGAGAAACTCTTTGCTGCCCATGGATTTGAATTTCCCACGTCCATACTTCTCAAGGGAACAGAGTGTCCTTTTGGCAAATTCCATATCCTCCCCAAAATTGCCTTTCATCTTATTAACTGGTTTTAGGATTAACTGAGTCTCACTCTTGATTATGACGATCCCTGGATCTTTGAATGAGCTTGGATTTTTTGCTTATGCCCCTCCAGAATTTGCCCCTCTTATTCTTGGATTTTTCATCATGCCTGGAGAGATTGTATGCTATCTCCCGCTTTAATTTGT
>JBFYKH010000003.1:0-4427 GCA_041306075.1 Candidatus Altarchaeota archaeon | reverse complement strand
GACCCTGGCGCCGAACGCCGCCCCAAGGCGCCGGGAGAGGGTGGTCTTCCCGGAAGCGGGCGCGCCCGTCACCGCCAGACAGTAGGACATGGACTAGTTTTAAACCTACGCGGTAATATTTAACGCGTAGAGGCTTGCCATGGAGAGATACATCGTCTTGTCCGCCCTAATCCTCATCGCGGCAGTCGGGGCCTCATGCGCCCAGGCAGCCAACATGGATGTCGCCCACATAGTCTGCAAAGTCATCAACCCCATAAAGGGCACCGTGGAGACCATAGCCCCCACGATAGTAATCATCGCATTCGTATACGGGGGGATACGGTACGCGTTCTCGGCCGACGACCCCTCGGGCCGGACCCAGGGCAGGAACATATGCATACACGCCCTGATAGCCGCGATACTCCTCGCCCTCGTGAACGCCATATTGACCGGCATGGGCATCCTGACGCCATGCCCGTCGGCCTGAGACTCATTGCGATTCATGGACTCCATCGTCGACGCGGCCCTGAGACACGGGGAACTGGAGAAGAGGTTGTACGACGAATTCGACGAGGCCGACCATCTGAGGATAGTCGTCCTCGGCGTCGGCGGCGGAGGCAACAACACCGTCAACAGGCTCTCTAGAATCGGCGTCGGGGGGGCGGAGCTCATAGCCGTCAACACGGACAAGCAGGACTTACAGAAGCTAGAGGACGGCATATCGAAGATACTCATCGGCGCGAAGCTGATGAGGGGCCTGGGGGCCGGAGGCTTTCCGGAGCTCGGAGCCAAGGCCGCCGAGTCCAGCAGGGAAGACCTGAAGGGGGCGGTCTCGGGCGCCCACCTCGCATTCGTCGTCGCCGGGATGGGCGGAGGCACGGGCACCGGGGCCGCGCCGGTGGTGGCACAGCTCGCCAGGGAGGCGGGAGCCATAGTCGTCGCGATAGTCACCTTCCCGTTCAAGCTGGAGAGGGCGAGGCTCACTAAGGCGCGGGAGGGGATAGACAGGCTGAGGAAGGCCGCCGACACCGTCATCGTCGTCGATAACAACAAGCTCGAGGAATACGTCCCGAACCTGCCATTGGACAAGGCATTCAGCGTCGCGGACGAGATAGTAGCGAGGGCGGTGAAGGGGCTGACAGAGACCGTCATGGAGCCGAGCCTCATAAACATAGACTTCGCGGACCTACGCTCGATACTCTCGGGCGGCGCGGTGTCGGTCATCAGCGTCGGCGAGGCCGAGGGCGAACACAAGTGCGAGGACGCAGTGAGGAACACCCTCGCGCACCCGCTACTGGACATAGACTACAAGGGGGCCTCGGGCGCCCTCATACACATAACCGGCAGCGAGAGCCTGACCCTCGGGGAAGCCAACAGGATAGGTGAGCTCCTGACTTCAGAGCTGGACCCTGAGGCGACGGTGATATGGGGGGCGAGGGTGAACCCGAAGGCCGCCGACAAGGTCGAGGTTATAGCGATACTCACCGGCGTCAAGAGCCCCAACATACTGGGCGCCGACGCAAAGTCCGACTACAGCGGAGAACCTGACGAGTGGGGGATGAACGCCGTCTAGCCGCCGACCAGCCTGCGCATCAGCGTGTGGGCCTCCACCGTCCGAACGGACTTGGACTTGATGGACCGCTCCGTATAAGCCTCCGCCCCGGCCGCATCCAGCCTGGAATCCAGGAGGACGTAAGGCACCGGCTCCGAGGTATGAGTCCGAACCTCTATGGGCGTGGGATGGTCAGGCATCAGGAGAACCCTGTAGTCCCCCTCGAGGCCGTCCAGAATCCTCCCGACTATCTTCCGGTCTATGTCCTCAATCGCCTTTATCTTATGCTCTAGGCTGCCTTCATGCCCGGCCTCGTCCGTGCTTTCAAGGTGCACGTAAGTCAGGTCGCAGGACTCAAGGCTCCTGAGGGCGGATTCCGCCTTCCCCTCATAGTTCGTGTCAAGGTAGCCTGTCGCCCCATCAACCGAGAGGACGTCCATGCCAATCACCTTCCCCAGGCCCTTCAGGAGGTCGACAGCGGACACCAGCGAGCCCCTGACCCCGAATTTCCCGCTGAAGGATGGCATCCTAGGCCGCCTCCCCGCGCCCCAAAGCCAGATGCTGTTCGCGGGCTTCATGCCATCCCGCATCCGCCCCAGGTTCACCGGATGCTCGGCCAAAACCGCCCACGAGCGCCGTATCAGCTGCCTCAGGAGCCCCGCAGTCACGGCTGCGGACGCCGCCCTGCTCCGGGGCATGTTATCCTTGACCGGAGAGCCGACGATGTCGTGCGGAGGCTTGGCTGAAAAATCGAGCGACGGCCTAAGCCCCCGCCTAATGACCATGAGGTTCCGGTAGCTCGTCCCCGGATAGAACTCCACCCCGCCTCCGCCGAGAGCGGCCGACAAATCCGACATGATGCTCCGCGCCTCATCGCTCGATATGTGGCCCGCGGTGAAATCCGCCATCTTCCCGCCCACCAAGGTCACCAGGTTGCACCTCAACGCGATGTCGCCGGCGCCGAGGCCGACGCCGACGTTCGCGGCCTCAAGCGGAGAACGGCCGCAAAAGTACCGCCGTGGGTCGTAACCGAGTATCCCCATGTTCGCTATGGAGCTGTCGTAGGGGAGGCCCCGGTGGAACATCTTGGCCATGCCGCACGAGCCCCTCCTTGCTACGGCGTCCATGTTAGGCTTCCTCGCCGCCTCAAGGGGGGTGAGGCCGCCGAGGGCCCGGACAGGCCTGTCCGCCATGCCGTCAGGGACGATGACGACGTATTTCATTGCTCGTGTTATTACCCGAAGAGGTAAATAAAGTATCGTGGCTCTCAGGCTGCGGTTCTTCGAACAGGATGACGCCGAAGGCATATTGAGGCTCTACAGGGCCGCCGGAGACTGGTTCGAGGAGGTTGACGTATCGATGGATTTCATCATCGCGTCCTCGGAGAGGCCGGACTTCAGGTTCATCGTCGCCGAGGACGGCGGCCGACTGGTAGGCTTCATCGGAGCGTTGTACTACGATGCCGTCGGGAGGGCGGAGATAGGCCCGGTGGGGGTCGACGAGGAGGCGAGGGGCGAAGGCGTCGGAGGCATGCTGGTCGACGGGATAATCCGGTTCCTCAGGGACAGGGGCGTGAGGAGAGCCCATGTGAAGGTGAAGTCCGGCAACGACAGGGCCCAGTCCTTCTTCCTGTCCAAGGGGTTCTCGTACGAGGCCCGCCTCAGGGGATACACCATCAGGGGAGACGACGTAGTCCAGATGGTCGCTTACATTTAGGTAACCGGCTGGAACGTCCGTATATAAATCCCTAGATGACATAATTTACGCGATGACAGTGCGCCTTAGGGCATTGATTTACCTCCTATGCATTACCGTCCTGGCCGCCACAGCAAGCGCCTCGGTGAGGATAACCGACCTGAGGATCTCCGAGGACCCCGTCGACTTCATGGACGAGTTCGAAGTCACCGCCAAGCTGACCGGCAACACCTGCAACATGCTCGCGGAGTACTACGTAGACAGGGGCCCGAACATGCCCCCGTACAGGTTCGACTACAACACCGTCCCCTGCGAAGCCGACAAGGTCACCGGCAAACTGAAGCTCGCCGGCGAGGAATGGGAGTACTACGGCCTCAAATGCGGCCAGCACACGGCCTGGGTCGAACTCCACGTCAACGTGGGCAACGCTATAGTCGCCAACAAGAGCACCAACTTTGACATAGGGCTCGTCCCGAACCTGGAGTTCACCCCCTCAAGGCCGATAGCCGACAAGGAGTCCAAGGTCACGCTGACCGACAAGGTGACAGGCAACCCCATACCGAACGTGGACGTGAAGATAAGGGACGTGTACGGCGGAGAGCCCATAGACAAGAAGACGGACCTCGGAGGGAGCTTCGTGTTCACCCCCAAGGTGGCTGGCGAGTATAAGATGATATTCCTTGAGAGGGACACCTGCGGCGAGACGACCTTCTACGCGAAAAGGCCGCTCCTAATCGACGGCCCCAGGCCCGAAAACCCGGTCATAAACGAGATGGTCATGGTGGCGGTCCCATCCGGCGCCGCCGTCGGCGCCAAGATACTGGACACGAGCGGCAACCTATACAAGAACGTGCCTGTCACATACAACGGAGCGGCGAATTTCTCCATAAGCGACCCCGGAACATACGTCCTCCTGGTGGGGGACAACAGCACGAAGTACTGGAGCGTGAACAAGACGTTCATCGTCTCCGACAGGCTCCAGCCCGAAGTCGCAATAGCCCCCTCCGAGCCGGTGGTAGGCAAAACGGCCACGATAACCATCATGTCCCGGGGCCAGCCCCTCCCAGCCGCCACAGTCACCATAAAGAGGCCTGACGGCGTCGACAGGGACTATACGACCTCCGACTACGGGACGGTGAACTACGACGGCATGTCCACGACAGGCACGTACACGATAAAGGTCACTAAAGACAGGTACGGG
>JBFYKH010000002.1:0-3337 GCA_041306075.1 Candidatus Altarchaeota archaeon | reverse complement strand
GGGATGTCGACCTCGTCAGCGCCGAGCACCCATACCCTGGCCTTCCCCTCAAGCTCCCGGATTCTCGAGCGGTCGGCCCTCTCCGTGGTCGCGATGACGACGTTGCCGTCGCCCAGCACTTTCGCGTCCGACGGCGTCCTCAGCCGGCTGTCCAAGACCACCCTCAGGGGGTCCCTGCCGCCCTCGGTCCTGGCCGTGAGGCTCGGGTCGTCCGCGAGTACCGTGTTGACGCCCACGAGGACCGCGTCGTAGCGGCTCCTGAGCTCGTGCACCAGGCTCCGGGATTCCTCCGACGTTATCCACTGGCTTTTCCCCGCCGACGTCGCCAGCTGCGCGTCCAGCGTCATCCCGGCCTTTATGATGACGAAGGGTTTCCCGCACCTCGCATGCTTGAAGAACGCCTCGTTCACGAGCTCGCATTCCCGCGCGAGCACTCCGCCACGGACTATGACTCCCGCGGCCGCAAGCTCCTCCCTGCCCCTGACCTTCTCGGTCGGGTCCTCGGCGCCGTAGACGACCTCCCTGACGCCGGCCTCGATTATCGCCTTCGTGCACGGGGGGGTGCGGCCCCAGTGGCTGCAGGGCTCGAGTGTCGCGTAGAGCGTGGCTCCCCGGGCGTCCTGCCCCTCCAGGGCCTCCGCTTCCGCGTGGGCGAGCCCTGCCTTCCGGTGGAATCCCCGGGAGATTATCCTCCCGTCCCTGACGAGCACGGCGCCGACGTACGGGTTCGGCGACGGCCGCCCCTGGAGGGACAGCTCAAGGGCCGCCCGCATGTAGTCCTCGTCGCTCATAGCAGGTGCTCCATCCGAGTCTTCTTGGTGCGGAGGTACCGTTCGTTACTCTTGTTCGGCCTCACTTTCACAGGTATCCGGCCGGCCACGTTCACTCCGTGGCATTCGAGGTCGTTTATCTTCCGGGGGTTGTTCGTCATGAGGAGCACCGACTTCACGCCGAGTATCTTGAGCATCTCGGCGGCTTCCGCGTAGTCGCGGCCGTCCGATTCGAAGCCGAGTCGCTCGTTCGCCTCCACGGTGTCGTAGCCCCTCTCCTGCAGGACGTATGCGTTTATCTTGTTGAGGAGGCCTATGCCGCGGCCCTCCTGCGCCATGTATATCACCAGGCCGAGGCGGTTCCGCTCTATGTGCCGGAGAGCCTTCGCAAGCTGCGGGCCGCAGTCGCACCTCAGGGAGTGGAAGCAGTCTCCGGTGGTGCACGACGAGTGTATCCTCACCGGCACCCGCCCGGCCGCTATCCTGCCCTTGTAGACGGCGAGGTGTTCCCTCCCGCCCTGGTCCCGGAACGCCCGCACGCGGAACTTCCCGTGCCTTGTGGGGAGCGCGGCCTCGCCGGACGACACCGTCATCCTGACGTCGTGCGTTTTTTTCAGGTGGCTCCTGCAGGCCCTGCTCTTCGCGTATGCCCTCCCGGCCCTCACCCTACCACCGTCGGCGCGTTCTTCTTCCTGAGTTCGGCTGTCCTCTGCGCCATCTTCACCGCGGCTTCGACTCCGCGGCGCGCGTAGTCCTCTATCCTCGCCTGGCCCTGCGCCCGGCTCATCCCCGGCCCGGAGACTCCGAGGCCGACCGGCTTGCCGTATTCCAGCGACAGGTCCATGAGCTTCCTCGCCGCGTGCTGCGCCACCACCTGGTCGTGGTCGGTGTCGCCCTCCAGGACCGCGCCTATGGCGACGACGGCGTCCACGTCGTCGCGGCCCATCATCGCCTTCGCCCCGTAGGGGAGGTCGTACGCGCCAGGCACCCTTATTATGTGGGTGACGCTGCAGCCGAGGAATTCGGCGTGCGACCTGGCCCTTGCCATCATCAGCTCCGTTATGTCGGCGTTGAATTCGCCGACCACCATGCCCAACCGTAGTTTGTCCATATTTTGCCTCACAATGAGCCTGCGTCCCGCCCGCCCTGCCTCAGCCCCCGCCCAGCGTTCCTTGCGAACCACCCCGGGTCCCTGAGGAGGCGTACCGCGTTCCGGGCGTGTTTCCTGCACCGGTCTTCGGTCATCTCCCTTAGGGTCTTGTCGTCCTTCGCCTCGTCCTCGTGGACGAATACCTCGATTATGTGCTTGTCGGTCATCAGCTGCGCCTGTATGAGGCCGGTGGATGCCTCGTGGGCGCAGACTTTGTCCATCTCCTTCGCCCCGGGCATCCCGCAGGCGATGCAGATGTCGCATTCCATTAGGAGCCGCTTGCATGCGACCGGCAGGTCTTTGACGCCCGGCACCGTCCTTCGCTCGACCACTATGCCTGGGAAGTTGTCCCTTATCTCGTCCGATGCGATTTTTCCCATGTCCGCCCTGGCGAAGGTGGTGTCGACTATCCCGATTTTCACAGCTCGCCCCCGTCGACGAATGCGAGGCCGTTCCTTTCGGCGTATGCCCTGGCGTCCTTCAGTCCGAGCGCGCCCCCGTCGTCGGAGAGCATCTCGCACAGCACCATCGTCGCTCCCAGCCCGGCCTTCCGGGCCAGCTCGATGGACAGTTCCGTGTGGCCCCTGCGCTCCGTCAGGGCCCTTGCGATGAGGAGCGGCACGTGGCCGGGGGCGTAGTATTTTTCCGCGAGCTCCTTCGCGTCCATTAGCTTCGGGAATTCGGATATCGTGAGCGCCCGGTCCCTGTCGGGTATCCCTGTGAACGTGTCCCGGTGGTTTATCGCTAGGCTGAACGCCGGCTTGTCGCCGTATGCGGTGCGCTCCGGTATGAGGCTCCGGACCGTCTCGTTGGACTTCGCCATTAGGTCCGCCATGTATGGCAGCGAGAGCCTCTCCGCCACCTCCTTGCCGATTGCGAGGCATATGAGGCCGCCGGCGTCCTTTCGCAGGGTGCGGACGGTGGCGGGGGTCACCGCCGATGCGTGTATTATGAGGTCTACTTCGTCCTCGCGTTCGCTTGAGTCGTGCAGTAGCGCGATGCGGCCGGCCTTCAGTTCCAGGAGCGATTTTTTGAGCATCCTGATAAGATAGGAGTAGGTACTTAAAAAAGGTAAGTTACCAAAAAGTGAGTATTATTCTCGCCTTTTCAGAAGCGCCGCCGCAGAAAGGACGGCATCCCTGTAATAGCCCGGCAGAAGCCGCCCCTTCCCCACGAAGTTCTCGGCCTCATCCCCGAACGACATCCTGAGCGCATCGCCCGTGGGGTCCAGCCACGACATGTCGAGCCCGCGCTCGAGCGCCTTGGCCGCCGCCAGGAGGAAGACCGCCCGGCCATGCCGGACATGTGCTTTGCTGAGGGCCGGGAACCCGACCATCATCTCGCCGCGGCGCAGATACGTAAGACCGTAAGACGCCAAGGCCAGGACCTGCTCATCGGACGCCTCGCCGCCGACGAG
>JBFYKH010000001.1:0-11637 GCA_041306075.1 Candidatus Altarchaeota archaeon | reverse complement strand
CACCGCCGCCATGGAATATGGCGGTATAGTCGGGCAGGAAAGCCCTTGACGAGAATCGAACGGCGGGGAAACCGTCAAACGAGCTTCGTCGTATATATACCCCCCAGGCGTGGTATATATGCCGAGGTGGCAGAGTCCGGTTTAACGCGCGGGCCTTGAAATCGCCTTATAAGGACGAGTTAGCCCGTATCCCCCACGGGATGCTTGAGTTCAAATCTCAACCTCGGCGAGAGGAAAACGCTGGGGCGGACACTAGGCGGCTTAGCCGCTCACACTAAAATGCCTTTGATGATGGAGGAAGAGAAGGGGAAGAAGAAAAAGAAGCCCGAGAAGAAGGAGGGCAAGGACCACAGGCCCCAGGCGCAGACCAAGGCGGTCGTCGAAGACAAGGACTTCGTGCACCTCGTCCGGGTCGCGGGGGTCGTAGTCGACGGCAAACTCTCCGTCCCCAAGGCTCTCATGAAGATTAACGGTATCGGCCCCCGTGTGGCCGAAACCATGCTCAAGCACCTCGGCTACGGCCGCAAGGTCCGTATCGGCGACCTGAAGGAGGCCGACATAGCGGAGATAGAGAAGACGCTAGAGAACATCAACACGCTTCTTCCCCCGTGGATGCTGAACAGGAGGCGGGACTTCGCGACCGGCGTAGACTTCCACAAGATAGGCGCCGACCTCGACGTCTCGCGCAGGGAGGACATCAACAGGGAGAAGAAGATCAAGACCTACAGGGGCATAAGGCACAGCCTAGGCCAGCCTGTGAGGGGCCAGAGGACCAGGTCGTCATTCAGGACCGGCGGCACCCTCGGGGTCAGCCGGAAGAAGGTCGTCCAGGCCCAGGCGGCTTCGAAGGCGGCCGACAACAAAGGTAAGTAACGATGGGAACACCCAGGAAGCAGAGGAGGAAGTATTCGCGGCCGACGCACCCGTGGAGGCTCGAGAGGATAACCGAGGAGAAGGAGCTCTGCGTCAAATACGGCCTAAAGAACAAGAAGGAGGTCTGGAAGATAAGGGCCAGGCTTGCGAGAATCAGGGACCAGGCGAAGCTGCTCCTTGCGGCTTCGGGCGAGAAGGCGGAGAAGGACAAGTCGGACCTCATAGCCAAGCTCAACGTCTGGGGCATCCCGGTCAAGTCGATAGACGACATACTGGCTTTGGACGCGACCGCGCTCCTGGACAGGCGGCTCCAGTCTGTCGTCCTGAGGCTCGGCATAGCCAAGACGCCCAAGGAGGCCAGGCAGTACATAGCGCACAAGCACATATGGGTCGGAACCCACAAGATTACCATCCCAAGCTATATCGTCTTAGCCCGTGAGGAGGGGACGGTGCGGCTTGCGGATGAGATTGCGAAGGTGAAGGAAGGTGTCGGAAAAGAAGTCAAAGAAGCAGGCTGAGGAGCCTAAGGCCGAGGTAAAGGCTGAGGAGCCTAAGGCTGATGCAGTGAAGGCTCAGGAGGCCCCTAAGACCGCGGAGGAGCCTAAGGCTGATGCAGCGAAGGCTCAGGAAGCCCCTAAATCCGAGGAGAAGGCTAAACTCAAGAGCCAAGGCATGTGGGGGATACTGCACCTTTACTCGTCGAAGAACGACACCATACTGCACGCCACCGACATAACCGGCGCCGAGACGCTCACGATAAAATCAGGCGGCATGATAGTCAAATCCGACAGGGAGGAGGGGTCCCCGTACGCGGCCATGCAGGCTGCGAACGCGGTCTCCGAGGCCCTCAGGGAGAAAGGCTACATGGGCGTCCACATACGCGTGAGGGCTCCCGGCGGGCATAACGGCCCCAGGTATCCGGGTAAGGGGGCTCAGGCCGCCATCAGGGCGCTTTCGCGCTCTGGAGTCAAGATAGGCCGGATAGAGGATGTCACGCCCGTGCCGCATGACGGCTGCAGGCCAGCGGGCGGGAAGAGGGGTAGGAGGGTATGATAAAAGTCTCCAATTTCGAGCGGGTCGGCGGATTGTCCGTCGTGTTCGACGTGTCCGGCGCGGACGTGAAGATGATGAACATGTTCAGGAGGACCGTAATAGCGGGCGTCCCTTCCATGGCTGTGGAGAAGGTCATCCTGTACGACAACTCATCGATACTCAATGACGAGCTCCTGTCTCACAGGCTCGGCCTCGTCCCGTTGACGACCGACCTCAAGACTTACGTCTCACCTTCGGAGTGCAACTGCAAGGGCGAGGGCTGCGGCAGGTGCTCGTGCAAGCTGACGATAGACGTGACGGGGCCGGCGACGGTCCACTCCGGGGACATGAAGCCTGTCGACGAGAACGTGAAACCGGTCCACATGAAAATCCCGATAGTCAAGCTCCTGGCTGACCAGCGGGTGAAGCTAGAGGCGGAGGCGGTCATCGGAACCGGCAGGGAGCACATAAAATGGCAGGGTGGCCTGGCGTCATACGAGATGAAGGACGACGGTTCGTTCCACGTCACGGTGGAGTCCTTCGGGCAGCTCCCGGTCGAGGAGCTCGTCAAGTCGGCTTTCGAGGTGGTTGAGGCTAGGATAAGCCAGCTACAGGAAAAGGTTTGAACAAGTACGCGGGGGTGCCCGAGTCCGGTCAAACATAACCGTCTGCCCCCAATAGTCGGCGGGACGTTATGGGCCAGAGGGGCACGGTTGAGGGCCGTGTGGCAAGGCCTGCGCGAGTTCGAAGCTCGTCCCCCGCATAAGTAGTGGAAGACGCGAAAATGGTGCGGTCAATAGAATACAGGGATCCAGGAAGGCTGGAGCTGATAAGGCGGCTGGAGTCAGCCTCGGCTGAGGCCGGGCTGTGGTCCGCCGTCGCGTCCGAGCTGTCCAAGGTCAGGCGGAACAGGCGCGAGGTGAACGTCCACAGCATCGAGCGGAACACCGGCGAAGGGGACGTCATAGTCGTGCCCGGCAAGGTGCTCGGGGAAGGCACCCTAGGCCACAAGGTGGACGTCGCGGCCTACAGGTTCACGGAGGGCGCGGCGAGGAAGATTAAGGCTGCGGGAGGGCAGGCGATGAGCATCGCGGAGCTCGTGAAGAAGAACCCTAAGGGCAGCAAGATAAAGTTGATAGGTTAAAGTGGCACATGTCATAGACGCCGAAAGGCAGGTTTTGGGCAGGATTGCTTCAGCGGCTGCTAAGAAGGCGCTCCTCGGGGAGGACGTCGTCATCGTGAACGCAGACAAGGCTTACGTTTCGGGGAGCATGAAGGCCGTGTTCGCCCAGAATCTTCATAAGCTGACGATAAAGAACAAGGGCAACTTCAACAAGGGCCCCTACCATGCGAAGAGGCCCGACCTGTATGTCAGGCGGGCCGTCCGCGGCATGCTGCCGTGGAAGAGGACGCGTGGCAGGGAGGCGTACAAGCGCGTCAGGGCCTACATTGGCGTGCCCGAGGTCATAATGAAGGAAATGGCCCTTACAATGCCAGCTAAGTCCGAGCCTCCGAAGAAGCTGAGGAGGAAGGTTACGGTCGCCGAGATATGCAAGTTCATTGGAGGTAGCTGGTGATGGAGCAGGCTCACGTGTCCGGGAAGAGGAAGGAGGCGACGGCAAGGGCGACGGTAAGGCTTGGGAAGGGCATATTCCGCATCAACTCGATGCTGTTCGAGAACTACACGCCCCGTCTGGCGAGGGAGCGTATAAGGCAGGTCATGGTAATCGTGTCAGACCAGGTCGACTTCGGGAAGGTGGACATCGACGTCCAGGTTCACGGGGGCGGCGTCATGGGGCAGGCCGAGGCGATAGAGTGCGCCCTGGCGCGCACGCTAGTCGAGTACACGGGCAGCGACCAGGTCAGGGAGACATTCGTCAAATACGACAGGACTCTCATAGCGGGGGACCACAGGCAGACCGAGGTTCACAAGCCGAGCCAGTCCAGCAAGGGCCCCAGGCACATGAGGCAGAAGTCGTACAGGTGATTACATGTTGATGCCAGTCAGATGCTTCAGCTGCGGCAAACCGGTGGCTCAGGATTGGGAGGAGTACGCGGAGAGGACCGGGAAGGGCGAGGACGCGGCCAAGGTATTGGACGCCCTGGGGCAGAAGAGGTACTGCTGCAGGAGGATGTTCATATCCCATGTCGACGTGCTCGACGACGTGATGAAGCACAAGAGGTTTTGAGGATGGAATACGAGCGCTTCGAGAAGGCGAGGATAATCGGCGCGAGGGCCCTTCAGATAAAGATGGGGGCGCCTCCGCTGTTCACGGTCAAGGACGACATACCAGCCCTTGAAATCGCGAAGCTCGAGTACAGGAAGGACGTCATACCCATAACAGTGAAGAGAAAATGAACGAGGAAGATCAGAGTCAGGCGGGCGACGAGAAGCTGCTGGTTTCGCTGGACGACTACCTGTCCAACGGCGTGCACGTGGGGTTGAAGTACAAGAGCGCCGACATGCGGCCTTTCATATACAAGATTAGGCCGGACAAGCTCTGCGTGTTCGACGTCCAGAAGATTGACGAGCGCCTCAGGCTCGCCGCCAAGTTCATATCCCACTACAATCCGGAGGAGGTTCTCGTCGTCTCCAACCGGGTGTACGGCAGGACCCCGATGAAGAGGTTCTCGCAGGCCCTCGGGTTCAAGTTCTTCGACGAGCGCTTCGTTTCCGGGACCCTGACGAACCCGAACATCGAGACCTACGCGGAGCCGAAGCTCCTGGTAATTACGGACCCGACGTCCGACCACCAGGCCATAAAGGAGGCTAAGGAGGCGGGCCTCACGGTCCTGGCCATCTGCGACACCAACACCCGCGTCAAGGACATAGACTTCGTGATTCCGAGCAACAACAAGGGCAAGAACTCGCTCGCCCTGGTGTACTGGATTCTGGCCCGCGAGGTCCTGAGGATACGCGGCGTGGAGACCTTCGAGAAGACAGTCGAGGACTTCATCAGCAAGGCGGAGCCGCAGCCGTACCTGATACTCTTGCAGGAGCGCGCGAAGCTGAAGAGGCAGAAGAACAGGAGACGCGGCCCAGGCAGAAAATAGGTCGGCGCCAGCTTAGCCGAAATAGTCGACGGTAATACTCCCCGGGACTACTCCGGCTCTTAAACAGCACATTTCAGACTAGATTGTGCTCGACATACTCCTCATCGCCCTCCTCGGCGTCTTCTTCGGCGTCGCCTCAGGCCTAACCCCCGGCCTCCACGTGAACACGGTATCTCTCCTCGGCCTCGGCGTCTACTCGTCCGCCGGGCTCGACCCGCTCCAGTTCTCCGTGTTCATGGTGTCCATGAGCGTGACCCACGCGTTCCTCGACTACATACCGTCGATATTCCTCGGGGTCCCTGAGGAGGAGACGGCCCTGAGCGTACTGCCAGCCCACCAGCTCGTGCTCTCGGGCCGCGCGGTGGAGGCCGTCAAGCTCACCTGCTACGGCTCCATACTCGGGGTCGGGTTCTCCGTGGCTCTCCTGCCTGCCGCACTCCTCGTCCTGCCGGAGGTCTACCACTGGCTGCGGCCGTCCGTCGTGTACGTGATATCGGCTCTGGCATTCGCCCTAATCGCCAGGGAGAAGGGGGTCCATGGGAAATCATTCGCCCTGTTGGCGTTCTCCCTGTCGGGGGCGCTCGGGCTCCTGGCGCTCAACATGCCCGGCATCTCGGCGACGCACGCCCTCTTCCCGGTCTTCGCAGGACTCTTCGGCATAAGCGGCATCATCCACTCGCTGTCGCAAGGCAGGAGCATGGTGCCGCAGGAGCCTTACGGGCGCGTGAAGGTGGACGGGGAGGTTCTGGGCGGCGGCTTCCTCGGGGCGCTCGGGGGCATGGTCGTCGGCGTCCTGCCGGCGATGAGCCCCTCGCAGGTCGGCATACTCATGTCGGGGGTGTTCGGCTCCTCCCAGAGGGGTTTCCTCGTCTCCATCAGCGCCATATCGGCGTCCGACGCGATATACTCCCTCGTCTCGGCGTACACCATCCGGAATCCGAGGAGCGGCGTGGCGGTGTTCGTCAGCCGGATAATAGACGTCGACCTGCCAACGATACTCCTCTTCATCGGCGTGTTCTGCCTCGCGACGTTCGCGGCCGCCGCCGTCCAGATAAGGCTCGGCATGCTGGCTGCCAGGCATGTGGCCCGGATAGACTACACTCTCCTCTCTACCCTGACGCTCGTACTCGTCGCTTCGCTCCTCCTTGCCCTCACCGGCCCCCTCGGGCTCCTAGTCGCCTCGGCGTCGACGGCGGTAGGGCTTCTGCCGATACTGTCGGGCGTCAGCCGGACCCACCTTATGGGCGTCCTCATGGTGCCCACCATACTCTACTTCCTCGGATATGCGTGAGCGGATTTAAACCGGGGCGGCATATTACTGGAACATGGGCATCCCAGGCGTGGGCGAGGACGCTCTCCCGGCGAAGAGGAGGTCCGGGTACGATGACATAGTGTCGGACCTACATAAGCCGGCTAAGGCGGCGGCCGCCGGCAAGAGCCGCTGGCATGCGGCGCTGCTCCAGCTCTCTTTCGGCTATGTTGGCGCCGGATACTTCTACCTGGAGGAGGCGAGGCGTGGCGCCGTTTCAGCCGCGGTGTTCATTGTCGGGGCGTTGATTGTAGTCCACCTTGAGATGACGGTGTTCCCGTCCGACGTCCAGGTGAATTACGGGCTCATGTACCTGCACCACCTGGCGGTCGCGCTCTTCCTGGCGGTATTCCTCGTCATCTATCCTGCGAGCGTGTACGACTGCTACCGCATCGGCCTCTCAAGCGAGAAAAGGCGCGACGGCAGAGGGTCCGGCGACTCGGGCTTGCAGCGCAAGCCGACTCCTCAGGAGCTGTTCGAGCGGGCGGTGGGGGAGCATGATAGGGACTCCCTATAGTTGCATGGCCTTGAAGTAAGCGCAGGAGTCCGACCTATAGCCTATGTTCTGTTTGGGGGGGAAATCCTTCCTGGTCGTTATGGCGGAGAGCTTTTTGCAGTAGCATCTGCCGTACATCTTGTTGACGTAGGCTGCGTACCGGCAGAACGGGCATTGCTGGTCGAATCCTGAGCGCATGTATAGATTATCGCCTGTCCATAATATAAGGGTATAGGTATGCCGGTTTGCTGAGGTGTCTCCTTGAGCCTGGGGGGGCGTCGTATACGCCCTCTAAAATGCCCCTAACTCCCTGACTTACCCTTCCGGAATCGTGACTTACTCTCTTGCCGCATTTTTTGCATTTATGCCCCTTGCCGCTCCCGGCGGAAGTCATCCTCTTGCCACAGCACATCTGAGCATCGACCGCGACAGTCTCGGACAGGGTCTTCACCTCGAACTTCTCGACGTTCAGGGTGCCGGCGTACCTGCCAATCCCGCCATGGACTACGACCTCGTCACCCTCCACCAAGCGCATCGCATAATCCGTCAGCGCCTTGCCGGGCTTATAGACCGCGCAGTCTATGGCGCCAGTCTCGTCGGAGAGCCTGAATATCACGTGCCCGCCGGCAATCCTCCTCGGCCTGGATGCGACCGCACCCTTCAAGCTCGCGCAGTCGTATGGCTTGAGGCTGCATATCGTCCGCTCCGTCAGGTGCGCATCCGTGGCATGGTTCGTCTCGAAGACCATGGTCGTCTCTACGTCCTCCAGCGGCTTCACAATCGACCATGCCTTCCTTACCACCTTAGGGCTCAATCCCCTTATGCCCGAGAACACGGGGTCCCTGCCGCGCGGAGTGATGAGCACCCTCCTGCCCGACAGGTCGAGGTTGTCGAAGGATTCGGGATACAATAGCCGGTTCATCTCGACGACCGAGGCCTTGTCTATCATCCTCCTGCCGCTTGCGCCCGCGGCCCTATAGGCTATCAGCTCATAGGTGACCGGCCCGTGAAAGCCCAATGCCGCGACAGCCCCGATTATCCCCCTCCTGTTCTTGAGGCCCACTGTCCTGACGCCCGAGGCGAGAGCCACCCTCTCGGCTTCCTCAAGGCCGACGAGTTCAGTCACCGTCTTCCTGTAGAATCCCTTCAGTGCGGCGTTCGGCTCGCCGTCGTCCATGAACGCGATTCCGGGATTCGTCCCTTCGTCCTCTAGCATGGCGTGTTTTTCGACGTAGGACAGCACGGTCTCTTCCGGTTTCACGTAATCAGTCCTGAATGCGACGGCACCGTTCCCTCTCGTCTTGTATGGTATGTTCGGGTTCAGCCGCACGAGACGCGGTAGTCCCACGGCTCCCAGCCTCTCGCATAGTTTGACTGCGAGGTATGTGGTGCACATGCCGTCTATGGAGTCGGTGTCGTCTATAGCAATCCACATGTTCCTCTATTATTGATGCCTTCGATAAAAGCTTCACCGTCGTTTTTTATTCTAGGCTTAAAATGATAATAAGTCACGTTAGTAAGTCACAAATCTCCATGAATTACCTTTTTGACTTACATATGACTTATTTTAAGCTACTTTTATACCATTATTACAAATTATTTTCAACAACTCATCTGCAATGGACCGCTCTGAATTGTATACTAAGCTGGGCTGGAAAAAAAGCCCTTTCATCAAGTCCACATCAATCGACATACCAATCCTCGGCCGAATGAACGAGTACGAGGAGGTGTCTGAATCCATAGACGGCTGGGACAGAATCATTGTGATTACGGCGCCGATAGGCTACGGCAAAACCACTTTCATGAACCAGATGGTCATGACACCCCCGAAAGGCGTGAACTACGTCATACCATTCAACGCCTACGAGCCGCCGGCAACCGTCATCGAACGGATACGGGCGAAACTGCCTCTCCACAAGCGCATCTTCCTTAAGGCCGACAGGACGACCTTCGGCGAGGCTTTGCAGGGCCGGCTTTCAGGCGAAAAGATGCTCCTCGTCTTCGACGAGGCCCAGGACTACGACGTCGAGCTCTACAAATGGCTTAGGATACTGAACGACAGGACCGACAACGTCTTCATGATATTCCTCGGCCTGCCGGGTCTCGAAGACAGGATAACGGCCGAAACCAGCTTCCGCGACAGGAAGTCACGGTCAATAAGGCTCAAGTCCTTCGAGGTGGAGGACCTTGAGGAGATAGTCCGGGAGAGGATAATCTGGGCCGGCGGGAAGGGCACAGCCCCGTTCACGGCGGACGGCCTCAGGAGGCTTTGTGAATCCGCCAACAGCGTTCCAAGGCATCTTTTGGAGAATGGGCAGAAGGTCGTTGAGGAGTGCGCATTAAGGGATATGGATTCCGTGGACGCCGATTTCGTGGAGAATGTCATCGGAGGCGAGACCGAAATTCCTAAAACGGGGGGCGATGATTCCGTCTCAGAGACGTCATCAGAAGACGTCACGGGAGTAAGTCACAGACATGACTTAGCCGAACCAGGGGTCTCAGAGCCATCAAAAACGTCCTATCATCTCATGGACGAGCTGTCTCCGACACAGCAGGCGATAGTCAACCTGCTGATGGATCGCGAGTCCCTGAGCGTGTCTGAACTCAGCTCATCGCTCAAAAAGGACATCAGGAGCGTGGGTTCTTTGATTAGGAAGCTCAGGGGCCTGAATCCCATGGAAGTCTCCAGGAAGCCTAATGTCCCCTATCCCATCATTGTCAGGAAGGGTAAGGAGGCGCGTATGGGTCGACTCCAGTATGTCTACTCGCTGTCTGACAATGCCCGCAGGATTCTAGCGCGAAAGTGATGACAGACGTTTCTTAATACTGCCTAAAATTGGCATATACCCATCTCTCACATGCCCGGAAAATTTATATCTAATTTATAAGCTAATGATGTTATATGATATATTTAAAGTTTATCTAAGACTAATCTATGGCTAAGAAGGTATTAGTCACCCTGACTGACGAACAATACGACCGCCTCATGAAAAGAGGAGACCTCGGAGAGACGGCATCCGAGAAACTAAGGAACGCATTCATATTGAACGACGGCACAAGGGACCTTCTGGAACTCCTGAGGCGGCAGATGACCGGCGAAAAGTAAGTCACGAACGTCAGTCAAAACCGGTTTCAGCATCCCCCGGCACACTCCTGTCAGTTATCTCGCCGGCGACGCTCTCCAACATCAGAGCCTTAGCCTCGTCGACGCCGTCAGCCTTCCCAAGAGCCCACATCAGCTTGACATACGCAGTCTCAGGCAGCATGTCCTCGCAGTATACCACCCCCCTCGAAGACAACTCCCTGAGGTTGCTGTAAACGTATGGGTTCACCCTCCCATACAGGGACTGTGTCGTCATCGCTACCAGCACCCCCGCCCCCAACAGCTTCTCAATCGCAGGTATCGCCGGCGTCGGCACATGCCCTAAAGCCGTGCCCTCTATCACAACCCCCCTGACACCACGACCCAAATGATACTCGAACACGCCAGGGTCGAATCCTGGATAAACCTTGACCAATGCCACTTTCTCCTGGAACCCGGAGTCGGCCTTCACCGTCCCCCCCGTCCTCGGCCTAAGGCCGCCGCCCAAGGCCTCTACCCTCCCGTCCTGATACACCCTGGCTGCCGGGGCTGCGTTTATGGACCTGAAGGCGTCCCTCCTCGTGGTGTGCATCTTCCTGACCTTGGTGCCCAAGTGGGCATAACAGCAATCGTCCCCGCCGCCTGCGTGCATCACCACATAGACGCCGGCGTAATCGGAGCCGGCGAAGGTGACGGAGCACAGGAGATTCAGTATGGCGTCCGTGGAGCCCCTGTCGCTCGACTTCTGGGCCCCGGTCAGAACAACCGGCTTCCCGAGGCCGCCGAGCATGAAAGACAAGGCGGCTGCGGAATAGCCCATAGTGTCCGTCCCGTGCGTTATGACGACCCCGTCCGAGCCGCCGTTCAGGGCCTTCGCGGCAGCCTCCCCCATTTTCGCCCAGAGCGTCGGGTTCATGTCCTCGCTCATGACGTTCATCACCGAATCGGCCCTGATGTTCGCGAGGCCTGCCAGCTCCGGGACGACCGAGACTAGGTCTTCGGCGTTTGATGACGCGTATACGCCGCCGGTCCTGTAATCCAGCCTCGAGGCGATGGTGCCCCCTGTGGACAGTATAGTCACCGTCCTCTTGGACGGGTCCGGCTCTACGGCACGCCTCTTAGGCGCGGGCGACGCCTCCGCCTCCCCGAGGACCTTCACGGAACCGATGTCGGACTCCCTGAGGCCGATGTCGTAGCCGCTTCCGAGCTTGAGCGTCAGATAACCCTCCCCAGTCAGCTCGGGCCGCGGCATCACCGTGCCTGTGTAAGTCTTCCCCCCGCACTCCACCTCGACTATCGTCCCTGGCTTAAGGCTGCCAACCATCTTTCGAACTCCCGGGTTAAATCATCGTCGAAGCCGATTAAATACACGGTATGCCCTTATGGCGTAGGCTACGCCCCCACATGAGCCCATAGGCGTGGCGCGGTTCACCATGGCGTCCGCGTCCTGTCAAATCCCCCATCAAGACGCCGCCCCCCCATAGCATTCTTATATGGGGTGTGCGTAATTATAGGCATGGTCAAGAAATGCTCAAGCTGCGGCAAGGAGGTCAAATTCAAATTCAGCGAGTTCAAATGCCCGAGCTGCGGGAAGGAGATAGTCATAAGGTGCGAGTCCTGCAGGTCCCTGGCGACCAAGTACAGCTGCCGCCAATGCGGATTCACAGGACCTTAGACGGCTACTTCCATTTGGGCGGCCCCTTCGGGCTGAGCCTGCATTGGCCGGTCCTTATGTCATAGGCTATGCACGACTGGTTGCACTGCCTGACCCTGTCCAGTTTGCAGTTCTTC